>CAMDJM010000025.1 GCA_945900785.1 Akkermansia muciniphila | reverse complement strand
CTGGGTGGCGGCCTGCCCGGGGCTGGTGAAGGTGATGGTGCCCGGGCCACTCACTTGCGTCCAGGCCATGGTGCGGGTAGCCCGGAAGGTGGCTCCGGGGATTTCCCCGGCGATCAAAAAGGACAGGCCGGCACCAGCGGAGGTATCCGGCCCCGCTGAGACCGGCAGGCTGGCGCTGTCCCACAGACCCGGGGAGCCTCCCAATGCCGCACTGCGGCGCCAAGCCGGGGCGGTGCTGAAATCGAAGGGATAGAACTCGGCAGCCACCATGGAATAGCCGCCATTGTCTGACTCCGGCACCCAGTCATCCTGGTAGCCGACGGAAAACAGAATGGCTCCATTGCCACCCACCAGGGTGATATTTTCCCCGCTTTTGGAGAGAGAACCAGTCCATGGACCACTCACCGCCAGGGAACTGCCGTAGCGCGCGGCGAAGGCTGCGGGATTGGCTGCGATGATGAGAGTGCCCTGAGGGGCAAGCGCACGGACGGCGGCTCCGGTGAAGGCAAAGGTGATGCCACGGGTGAAATTGGCTCCTGTCAGATTAATGCGACGGCCGCTGATGTTCCGGATTTCGAGGAAAGTAAAGTCGCTGCCAGTCCACGCGGGATTAATCGCCAACTCGGCAGCAGTGGGGGCGGAGGGATTGTAATTGATTTCCGAAAGGATCACATCCCCTGGCTTGACGGGCTCTTCTGTGGTGAAGGTTAAATCCGCAGGACCTCCCCACCTGCTGACGAGGGGCGGATTGTTCGCTCCAGTTAGAGCGGTATGATTGGATTTATAGGCCCGGGCCCGCAGGCGGCCATTGGCGGTGATCGGGACCGGTGCCGTATAAAGGGTCGCCGCAGCCCCCGGAGCCACGCCGGTCGCTGGGCGGGGATCGGTGCCATCCAGCGTGTAATAGATGGGCACCCCGGCAGGGCCAGTCAGGGTGATGAGGGTGCCGGGATCCACATATCCAGAATCCCGCGACGCGGTGACACGACCCACCCATTGGCTGTCCATGAAATTGGCCCGCTGCTGGAGATAGTCCTTCAGCCGCTGCACTTCAGCCGCCTGACTGGCGGCGATCAGGTTGTTATTGGGAGCCGCAAAGGGACGGCGCCAGGAGCGCTTGGCATTGCCCCAGCGGGCCAAGTCGCGCGTGACCGCTTCCGGACTCAACTCGGCGTTGATGCGGTCGATGAGGGCCTCCAGGTTCGCCCGGGACAAGGCTCCAGCGCGGAGTTCCTGCCAGCGGTCGATGTAAGCCTGATAGAATCCCGGATCGAGGAAGAGGCGGTTCCACCAGGTGAAATTGAAGAAATCGGTGCCCTGATCCCCGTTGGTGGAACGCCAGACGGCTGGATTTTCATCCCGGCCATCGGTGGAGGACAAGGCGCGGTCAAAATCCCAAATGGGACCGGGAAAAAATTTCCCGTTCCGGTCCTTGGTCCAATAGCCACTGAGGCGCAGCGCATCCACATTAAAGGACCAGACATTCAGCAGGTGGTGATCAATCGCGGGCGGGACATCCAGATGGGTGGCATAACCCAGCACCGGATCCTTCCAGTTGACGGACACGAGGCGGGTGTTGAAGGCATTGATGTAGGCGGTGAGAAATTTCTCCTGGGGATCCCGTTGAGGCGACAGGAGTTCCCGTTCCTTGGGATAATAATACGCAAAACTTTGGGCACCCGCGCTGAATCCGCTATCCCCGGTATCCACCCGGTCGACTTTGAAAATATAGCCCCCGGTCTTGGGCAGCAAACCATTGTCATAGGTATCCAGCCTGGCGATGTCCACCCGGTCATTGCCCCGGCGGATCTTTTCCATTACATTGTAAATGCCGAAATAATCCCCACCGGCATTGCCAGGAAACGTGAGACCACCGCCGGTGACGTCCATGAAGACTTCCGCCATTTTGTTCCTCACCGCATAACGCCCGATCAGATTGCTCATCGCATAAGTGAGCGGATTGTGCATCAGGGAACGGTCGAAGTCGAAAGGCGCATGAAACACCCAGTCCGGATGCTCGGGCATGCCGAGGAGAGAAACGTCCGCCGCGTCATCGTCATAGGGGTTGCGGGTTTCGACATTGAGGCTGAATTTGGCATTCCCCAGGGTGCTGGACCCTCGCTTGTCCACCACCGTGCGGCGGGTGAGCACCGGTGGGTTGGAAAACCGGGCGCGCTTGTCGGCACCAGTCGGCTCCCAGACCCACATGAAGGAATTCAAGTCCCCATCATCCGGCGGAACCGCACTGAAGGTGCTGATCACCACGATGGGCATGGGGGAACTGAAGTTCAGGGCGTTCGCTTCCAGCCGCAGAAACCCGTGGGTGGTGGCAGCTCCAGGGAGTTTGCCCGCCTTGAAAACGCGGGCCCGGATCACGGAGGAAGCAGTAAGATTGATCGGTGCGGTGTAGAGATTCGAGGTCGCCGAGGGCAGCGTCTGGTTGGTGGTGTAACGGATCACGGCTCCATCCTCCGGAACAGCCTGGGAGAGGGTGAGGCTGAGGGAGCCATTCCACGCCCGGCTGGTTTCACTGAAAACCACTCCTCCCGCCACGCCACCACCGGTGTAGTTATGATTTTTTTCACCTGGCGAGGGTTCCGCATAGGGCCCCACCTGCACCGGAATGACGACGGTATCCGAATCATCCCGTCCCCAGGAAACATCGGGGCCTTGCTCCGGGTAAGCGGCAAAGCTGGAGACCACGGTATTGGCTGAATTCAACAGGCTCAGCGTGTTGCCCGCTGTGGGCTGCAGCACAAAACTGGTATGCAGGGGCGCGGTGACCACAGAACGGCTTTTCCCGGAAGCCCAGATGATGATGCGCTCGTCCGGCATGATCTGAATCGTGGGCACGGTCCACAGACTGGTGACCCCATTGACGGTATGGGACAGCTTGTAATTCGTCAGCGTCGTGGCGGTGGTGACGCTGGGATTCCAGATTTCAATCCAAGGCTGCCGGGTGCCATCCTCATCCCTGATTCCGCTGGTATTGACCGCCAGAAACTCCGTCAGGCGCTGCGCCTGGGTCACGCCCGGGCAGGCGATAATCAGAAAAAGGCCAGCGCACAGAGACTTGAATCTGGCCCATCCGGCGGACCCACGATAAAGCGGCTCAAGCAGGAGGCGGGCGGACGGGGGGGGGGATGCGTTCACGTGTCTGGGAAAAGTAGCCTGCGTTTCCGGGTCAGGATCGGCAGGAGGAATTCGCTATTTTCATAAGGGTTGCAGCATCGGATTTGAAGCATTTTCCTGTTCATTTGCCCAAATATTAAGCGTTCCGCCCAAAATGACTGAAATACAATCTTCCGGAGCCCGGCTCAAATGCCCAGGAGCTGACGCTGCCAGTTGAGGAACAGTTCGCCCACGCGCTCCGGCTGAAAACAAATCGCCTCCAGCGATGCGCGGGAGCCAATCAGGGACGGGTCGATATCCAATTCCCGGCCGAGGCGGTCACGATTTTCCTTCAGAATTTCAAACTGCTTCTCGGCTTCGGGATTCCGCTCATAGCGCAGGCGTGCCGGCCGCTGGGGCCATTCGGTTTGCGGAGTCTCGCGGGCATCACGCACTGCCTTATGAAAGCGGCGGTGAAACGGCGGAGGGAAGCGCCCATGCAAATCGGCGGTGCCGCCATTTTCCAAAGCTTCCGCCCAAGCCAACAGGTCAACATTTCCCGTGACCTTGAAGGACGGCCGGTCGAGCCGTTCTGCTTCCCCATCCCGCCATTGCCAGAGGGCGCGCAGGTAATTCAAGCCACAGGGCCGCAACTTGCCGCAGCCGGAAATGCGCCACTGTTCATCAGGATTGGCCGCAGGGCGCTCCAAAACTGTTTCGCGGGCATCGCGGCAGGTTTCCAAAAACCACTCCTCGCGGCCCAAACTGCGCAGTTTGGCCACAAAGCGGTCTGCCAATTCCAAAATGTAATGCACATCGTTCAGCGCATACTCGATCATTTTATCAGAAAGGGGGCGTTTTCCCCAATCCGCCCGCTGGGATTGCTTCGAAAGCGTGACCCCAAAGCCGGACTCCACCAAGTGAGCCAAGCCAAACTGCTTCTCCCCGCAAAGCCGGGCTGCATTTTGTGTATCGAAAATCCGCTCCGGCACCACGCCGAAGGTGCGCTTCATCAGGGTCATGTCGAAATCCGCTCCATGCATCCAAATTTCCACTTCCGTGAGCCACTGCACCAGGGGCGATAAATCCGGGATGCTCAGCGGATCGATGATCACCTTTTCCCCGCCACAGGCCAGTTGAATCAGGCAGAGCTTCTCCTTATAGGAATGCAGGCTGTCCGCCTCGGTATCAATGGCACACCGCACTCCCGGCCCGGACGGAATGCGGGATAATAGGGCCGCCAGCGCTTCTGGCGTGGCAATACAGGAGTCGGAAAGAGCAGAATCAGGCACCGTGGATAGTCAGGGGGGAAAGATAGAATAAAACAGGGGAAGTCACCGGGTGAAAAGAACAAACTTTTCCCCCGGTTTCAGCGGAGTCCGGTCAGCAGCAGTTCCGCATTGCCTGGAGTCGCCTTCAAGTGCTTGATCAGCACTTCCATCGCTTCCCCGGCAGGCAATTGCGTCAACTGGCGGCGGATCGCCGTAACGCGCCGGAACTCGTCCGGGTGGTAGAGCAACTCATCCTTCCGCGTGCCGGTCTTCTGCACATGAATCGCCGGGTAAATCCGCCGTTCCGCCATCTCGCGGTCGATGTGAATTTCCATATTGCCGGTGCCTTTGAATTCCTCAAAAATCACCTCATCCATTTTGGAATCCGTCTCAATCAGGGCGGTCGCCAGCAAGGTGAGACTGCCGCCTTCCTCCACCTTCCGGGCAGAACCAAAAAACTTCCGGGCCCGCTGCAAAGAGACGGGATTCATCCCCCCGGACATCAGCCCGCCCTTGCCGGACAGCATATTATTGTAGCCGCGGCTCAGGCGGGTCAGACTATCCAGCAAAATAACCACATCCCGCTTCATTTCCACGAGGCGCTTGGCGCGCTCCATCACCAGTTCCGCCACTTGGATGTGCCGCACGGCGGATTCATCGAAAGTCGAGGCAAACACCTGGCCGCCCACCGTTTCCACAAAATCCGTGACCTCCTCCGGGCGTTCATCCAGGAGCAGCACGATTAGCTCGATTTCTTTATGATTCTCCCGGATGGAACTGGCGATTTCCTTGAGCAAAATCGTCTTACCGCCCCGGGGCGGGGCACAAATCAACCCACGCTGGCCCTTGCCCAGAGGAGCCACGATATCCACCACCCGGGAGGCCACCGCGCGGGTCCTCCGGTTTTCCAAAATAATCCGCTCGGTCGGAAATAGAGGCGTCAGCTTGTCAAAAGCCACTGGAACCACGTATTCCTCCATCGGCGTGCCTTCCACACTCACCACCGATTCCACGGAAATGAACTTATCCTTGGCATCCCGTGGAGCCCGGCAGATCACCTTGACGGACAAGCCCGCCTGGAGATTGTAGCGGCGGAGATTCGAAGGGGAAATGAAGACATCGTCCGGGAAGGACATGAAATTAAACCGGGGATCGCGGATCAGGCCGAATCCTTCCCGCATGATTTCCAGGATCCCTTCCGCTTCAATCACCGCCCCACGGCGTCCGTAAAAGGAGACAATTTCGAAAATGATGTTGTGCTTGGAACGGGTGCCCCCCACCCGTAGGCCGAGGGATTCGCCCAATTCATACAATTGCGCCAGGGTGTGTCCCAAATAATCATTCAGCACCACCTTTTCCGGGATCGGGAGGCCCGCTGGAACTGCCTCAGGCTCAGGCATAGGAGGATCAAAGGAACCAGCAGCATCCGGCGGAGTATCCATGGGTAGCACAGGAGAAGGAGGTGCCGCAGCGTCAGCCATGGCGGGGGAAGCTGCCTCAGCGGCAGTCAGGATGTCAGTTTGCTCTTCAGCCATTTCGAAAAAATTAGGGTTTGTCGGCGCAGAGCAGGCAGGGAACCGCCATTCCAGATGAGCACATCAGCCCGGTTCACTTTTTCCAAAATAGGAAGCTGTGAGCCGATGATGCGATCAGCCAATTCCGGCGTAAAGCCACTCCGCGCCAGGAGGCGCTCCCGCTGGGTCACTGTTCCGCAGGCTACCACGATCTCAAGATCGCGGGGCAAAGGAAAAGCTGATTCGTAAAGCAAAGGCACATCCATCAGGAAAAAACGGTTTCCCGGCAGGTGAGCCGCCTGTTGTAGCGACAATTGGCAGGCTTCACGCACCAGCGGATGCAGGATTTCCTCCAAAGCACGCTTGCAGTTCTGATCATGAAACACCCGCTCCCGCATCCGGCTTTTATCAAGCTGACCCTCGGGACCGGCAAGATCCACTCCCAGTGAGTTCACAATCATCCGGGTAACCTCAGGCTTTGTCAATAGCTCATGAACACAGCGGTCACAGTCAAAAACCACCATCTCCGGGACCATCTCATGGAGCAGGGAGACAAACGTGGACTTGCCGGTGGAAATTCCCCCGGTCAGTGCCACGACCCGCATGGAAGCTATCATTTCGGGAACCGGTTCCGTGTTTAAAATAAAAACAGGGCGGGAGTTGCCTCCCGCCCTGTTGAATCGAATAAGTAGTGCCTTATTTGCCGCCAGTCGGCATCATGCCGGAGGGGAATAGGGGAGCGGATGGTCCACCTTCCGGGGGAGCGGACTCTTCATCATTGTCACTCTTGGGAGCATTGATGGCCTGACCAGCAGGGTCGATCAAGGTGCCCGTGACGTAGATCATGAGATTCTTCTTGAAGTGCTCGTCCGATTTCGTGCGGAACAAGCGGCCCAGCACCGGAATATCTCCGAACAATGGCACCTTGTCTTCCACAGACTGAACATCTTCGCGGATCAAACCACCGATTCCCACCGTCTGGCGGTCCCAGATCAGGACCTGTGTGGCCAGTTTCCGGGTCGCAAAGACGGGCTGGAGGATCTTGTTGTCCGTCAACACCACTGGCTCACTCTGACCGAGGGCATTGATGCCGGTGGTCTGAATCGGGCTGCCGTAGTTGATGAAACCTTCAAACTCGATCACTTCCGGCGCCAGGTTCAGGTCGATGGTGTAGCCATCGTCGGCCACCGTCGCTTCCACTTCCATGGTCACACCCGTGTTCTTGAACTCGAAGCTCTGGGGAGTCGTCGGAGTCACCGGGAAGCTACCGCCCTGCTGGCTGGCACCGGCGTTGCCACCAATTGTGGCACCACCGCCGAAGGTTTGGGGAATTTGGGGCGGGTCAAACTCGGTAGGATAAGGGAATTCGCGAATCACCTCGATTTTGGATTTCTGACCACCGCGGACGATCACACTGGGAGCCGTCATCAAATCCACGCCCTTCTTCTGGGACAGGGCACGCATCACGATTTGGAATTGGGGATCGGTGAACACCCCAGCCAAGGCAAAAGCGGCAGGAGTCACTGCTGAAGCGCCACTGGCGGTGCCGCCGGCAATCAGGGCATCAATCGCATTCCGGGAAAGAGCATCCGCGCCAAAGCGCAGGCCCCGGGAGATCGGATTCGCACCCGTCACTCCACCCGTTCCAGGCGAAATAAAGGAATAATCGGTGGTGCTGGTGGGAGAGGCACTGCCGGTGGTGCCGCCGGCACCGTAGACTCCGCTGCCTCCCAAATTAAAAGCTCCGATCAGGGTGTCAAAACCGAGTTCATCGGTGTTGCGCTGGGTCACTTCAACAAATTTAGTGGTGATGAATACCTGCTTGACGCTGCTCTTGAACATCGTGTCGATCACGGTCTCGGCATTGTCCAACTGCTCCAAAGTGTTGCGCATCACCAGACGGGAGGTGCCGGCACTGAAGGTCGCCGTAGCACCATCAGGGAACTCAACTCCCAATTGGGACATTACCGTCTTGGCATCGGGTTTTTTGACGAGCGTGCTGGCCTTGTTGGCTCCGTCTCCGCCCGCAAAGGGATCTGCGGCAGGGGCATCACCAGCGGTGTCTCCACCACTCCCCTTGGAGAGAAAGTCAGGCGGGACGCGGAATACGCGGGTTTGCAGGCCTTGTGAAGCACCACCGGTCAAAGGCATGATCACGACCGCATTCGGTTCAAAGCGATAACGCATTCCGGCCTGGTCGCAGACGCTCTTGATGGCGTTCAGCAGTTTGGATCCGCGCAAGTCAAGCGTCACCGGGCGGGCCCCCTCTGAAGAGGTAAGGATGAAATCCACCCCCTTGCGGTTGGGATCGGTTTCGATGATATCGGCATCAATGCTCTTGCGGCGCAGGTAATCGATCACTTCCTGAATGCTCGCTTCTGAAAATTGGAGGCGGTCCAAGGTTATGTTATTCAACTTGAAGATAATGGCTTGGGATCCGGAAGGTTCCGCCGTTTCGGTGCTCGCGGCAATGCCTGGTCCTTTGGCCGTGCCAGGAACCGGAGTTACCCAGAGGCTGTCGACGTCATTCAACATCTTCAAACGGGTATGGTCGCGGGCAGCACGGTAGTAGTTGTTGAACTCGCGCTCGGTCTTTTCCAACTGGCGGCGGGCAGCGGTATTGGTTGGGTCGATCGCCAGCACCCGGTTGAATTGCTCTTCCGCTTTGTTGAATTCACCGAGGTCGAAGTAACCCAGTCCCATGCGGAACAGGCGGCGGACTTCTTCAGTATTCGCGTAGTGCTTTTCGGTGTTGGCCTGGTTAAAACGATCCGGATCGTCCAGTTCTCTGAGCAATTTGGCCGCAGCCGCATTGCCTGGATCAACGGATTCTGCCAGCACCGCATTCAGCAGATTGCGGGCTTTGGCAAAGGCCCCACGATTCCCCAGCTCCCGGGCGTGGATCACGCAGACCTTGGCATATTTGGCGACCACTCTTTGGCGGTCCGCCGCAGAAACGTTCCCCATGGGCAACAGGTCCAAGGCCAAACGGTATTTATTGATGGCACCATCATAGTCCTGCTCCGCCATCAGACGATCTCCGTCTGCTTCGGCGTTCAAGGCATCAGCGATGCGCTGTTGGCGTTTGATGATCTCTTGTCCCATGATCGAGGATCCTCCATCACCAGCCCGGACAACCGGAGTGGGGAGGGCGGTGGCACACGCGATGCCTACGATCAGGGCCTGACTTTGCAACGATAACACTGGCTTTCTCATGAACTTTTTTTTGGGGATGGCAGGGATGGAATAAAGGTGGGGGAGGCAATTGGGAAGTAAAAACTTAGACAAACTTTACAAAAACCAAATTTTAGGAACTATTTAACTTTCAACTCCTGTTCCTGCCGCTCGGTCTTGCCTGGCAGGATGAAGCTGATGGTGGTCGAGTCCTCGGTCACTTTGGAAACGAGAATTTTGGTGCCCGGCAATTTGGGTAATTCGAACTCCTCACCCTCGGCAAGGATGAACTCTTTGCCGGACAGCTCATCAGAAATTTTTGCGGTGAGCTTGGGGTGATCAATCGTCTTGCCGAGCTGGATTTCAAGCGGGGGTGCTTTGGGTGCCAGCGCATCCTCAATGATCAGAAAGGGTTTTTGACTGGAAACTCCCCCCTCGGTCACCTCGCGCATCTCCACTTTCAGGATTTTGAAGCGGGTATCAACCGGAAAGGTCTCACCTGCTTTCAAAAAGGCTGATTTGGTGGGCTTGGGTTCGGTGCGGGAAAGTTGAATTTCACCTCCGTTGTAGATGGCAAATTTAAGGGAAAGCGGTTCTTTGACACATTCCTTGTAGCGCAGTTTGGTGTAGAAGGCTGGCAGGTCCGACCGGTTCTGGGGATTGCTCTTGCCTTCGAACTCCTCCAGGTTGGTATAACCATCGCCATCAGTATCCTGCTGGGCGATATCATCCCGGGTCAGGTCCAGTTCATTGGTGTAGAGCCAAGCATTTGAAATGGGCGGACGCAGTTGGGCCGCCGCATCATCAAGCAGGGCAATTACGGTGCCTTCTGCCGTTTTAATGACAGGGGTGGAAACGAAGAGGTCCGCCAATTTCCCACCGGGAAGGCTGAGCGCCTGACGCTTCGGCTCTGCATTCAGGGCTTCGGTAACTTTGTCAACGTCAGCCGAACGCTCTACTCCGAGGATGGCCGCAGGTTTGCCCGGCTTGGGCGGAGGAGTCAGGCCACCTTTGAAGGAAAGGATGTTGGTGATCAACAAACCTCCGATAACGAGTGAAGTCAGGGCGCAAAATCCGAGGAGAACCCGGTCGTATTTGGTCGTAATGGAATCCATGTAAGATGAAAAGTAAGCAGTCCAGGTTATTTTTTGGTTTCCGCAACGACGGGGTCCGGAAACCGGATCAGGTCGATCCCGAGATGGACCTGGAGTTTTTCTTCACCGAAGATGAAAACGGAATCCCGTTTGAACGGCGTATTGGTGGCCTTGTCATTTTCCTCCCGGACTGCCACCGGAGTAGCAGTTTCGGCACCATTCTTCTGTTCATTTTCGATCCGGAGAACCCTGATATTGTAAAAGAATTTTCCTTTGGCGGCGAGCGCCGTCATCAACTGATTCAGGGAACGGTTGGAAGTGGTGAAAGTGACATTAAATGGGTAACGCTCCAAGGCAGCTTTTTCATCCAGCAACACCACTGGCGCCGCTTCGGTTTTTTTACCCTTGTCCTTGACCGGCGGTTTGAACGGCACTTTGGCCTTCCCAGTGGGGGCTGCCTCAGCGGGCTTGACCTCGATTTTCTTTTCAAAAGCCAGTTCGGGCCGTGAAATCGCGGTCACTTCCTTGACACCATTGCTGATCAGGGAGGTCATGAAAAACTGAATGCCTTCCATCCAGGCGTTCAATTTGGGAACCGCTGCCGGCTCTGGGAAGGAAGAAAGGTAGGTCCCCATCCCTAGATCGAAGGTTTCCGGCAATTTCATGTTGGCATCCTTGGCCTCCTGAAGGATGGCATCCCTGGCTTTTTGCAGCTTGTCCTGGAACTTGCTGTTATTCATCTCCGTATCCAGGGGAGTCTGACCGCCCCGCAGAGTTTCTTCGAGGGCTTTGACCTTGCCGGTAAATGCACTGACCTGTTTTTTCTTGGCATCCACATTTTCCGGATTGGGGAAGATGGGGGCCTTCTGCAGGGCCTGCAGTTTTGCCTTGGCGGCTTGATAGTTCTCTCCGGCCTCGGTGGAGGCTTCGGAGGATGACCATGCGAAGTATCCCAGACCGGCTGTCGCAACAGCCAGCGCGGAGAAATACCCGATCAGAAACGTGTTCTGCTTTGCCTTGCTCATGAATTATGCGGATGTCGGAAGTTTATTTTTTAGAAGCGCTCTTTTCAACCACTGGAAGTTCCAGTTTTTGCTTGAGAGGCAGGAGGATTTGGAAGCTGTAACCTTCCGTGGAGCCGGCACTGCCAACCTGATTCATGACAAAATCGTTGCGGAGGTCGTCCTCCGATTTGGCGGAATCAAATTCGAAGTAGTCCTTCATGTTTTGGACGATTTTGGAGAAGAGGATGGAGATGTCTTCGCCATCCCCCCGGTTGATGCCGGTGACATGGAGGGCACTAACCTGGTTCGTCAGGGTTTTCACGGCAGCTCCGGGCGTTTTCGCTCCGGTGCTGAAAGGATAGTCGAGGCTATTGCTGAACAGTTTTTCCACCGACTGTTCCCCCTTCGGACCGACCATGGAAATTTGGGTGATCCAAATTTTCTCATCCTTGAACTGGGCATTGAGGGTGTTCATCAGATTCACCCAGAAATTGCGCTGATTGATGGCCCGGCCGAAATAATCCAGCTTGGTTTCCTCCACCTTTTGGGTTTTTTCCTCCTCCTTGATCGAGTCGTCGTATTTCTTCAGTTTATCGATTTCGATCTGATATTTGGTGGTTTCCTTGGCATAACCAGCGGCGGTGCCCTTGTTGTAGGCAAAAATGCTCCCGAGTCCGGCAAGGAGGCAGGCCGCAGCCAAATAAAGCCGGGGCTTTTTGACACCCACATCCTTGGCCGCCTTGACGCTGTGGGGGGCCAGATCCAATTCCATCGGGCACGCCATCTCACGCAGCGCCAGACCGACCAGTTCTCCCAGGGTGTGGGCATCAGCACCCACCTGTTCCAGATTGACCTTTGGCCCCACCGCGACGTTGCGGAGCGGATTGAAATACTCCACGGGCAAACGCAGCTTTTCCTCAAAGACTTCCTTCAGGTAAGGCAGAGAGGCTCCAGCTCCGGCCAGGTAAACAATCACCGGGGCACTGCCGCCCTGTTGGCTGCGGTAGGCGTTGGTGCGGCGGGTGATTTCCCCGTGAACCTTGAGCAGCGCGTTGCGGATGACTTTGGACATCCCATCGACTTCCGGATCCTCGTGGTCGGCATAGTTGCCACCCAGGTTCACAAAGCCCTCCTGGACTTTGCGTCCTTCAGCGGAATCGTAATCCATCCCCATCTCACGGGCGATGCTTTGGGTGATGGAGGCCCCACCGGTTTGGAAGCTGTTGATGAAGGCCCGGTGGCCTTCGATGAAAATCAGGTTGGTGGTCCGGGCTCCCAGATCAATCAGCAGGGCGCAGCCTTCAGCGTCCGGGTAGTTGTATCGGAAGGCGTTGTAGAGCGCGGTGGGTGCGGAATCAACCAGCGAAACATTCAAGCCATTGGTCTCCACCGCAGCGTGCATCTCGTTCAGATGCTCGGAGCGGATGGCCACGATGCCCACTTCCACTTCGCCACCGGACTTGCCCATCAACTGATAATCCCAGACAGTCTCTGCCAGCGGAAAGGGAACTGCCTGCTGCGCTTCAAAGCCGACAATTTTATCCACCTGATCCTCCGCCAGAGGGGGCAGTTTAACAAATTTCGCAATAATGAATTGACCTGGGACCGTGTAGTTAACATCGGAATCAGCAGCTTTGAATTGAGCGGTCAATGCCTGAACCGCTGCCGTGAGGCTGTTACGGCGGGTGCCGTCTGCGGTGGGATCGCCTGCCATTTCGGAGAAGGCGTAGTCCTTGAGGAGGACGCCCCCTTTGCCGCTGATTGCGAAACGCGCCATGCCGACGCGTTGGGAACCAAGGTTTAGAGTTAGGATAGATTTCTTCTCGGCCATCGTGATGGTCTTTTAGAGCGGTGTTTAGGTGGGTCGTCAAATGAAAAGCCCAAGGAAAGCCAAGGGATTGTCACCCAACGTGATATTTTGTTGCTGACGGTATTTACTTAGCCTTGACGTCTGCATGGAAATCCCCCCAAAGCGGGGCGAATGGCGTCTGGGGTTTGGAGAGCAAGCCTGCCTCCTGCTTCGGAGCAGACTTTGATTCCCACCATTTTCCCTTGGGGTCAGAAGGATCCGTGACCGTGGATCCACCAAATTTGCTGAAGAATCCTACCACCGAACCACCGCGGGTCACTTCCACGGCATAAGCGGTCACCAAACCAGGGTTTCCTTCCGGCTTGCCCGTGACCTGAAAAATGGTGGAGGGGGAAATGTAAACTACACTATGGCCCACTTCATCAATGGGGACATTGGTGTGGACCACCTCGCCAGTGAGGACCCGGGCGTTCTCCTTCACACTGCTATTCAGAAAGACGTAATATTTGAAGGTCAACTCAGAGAGGACTTCTGACTTTTTGGCGTCAGCTGGTTTTTCGGTTTTGAACTCCGGCTCAATTTCAATCCAATCCTTGGGGCGGAATTTTTTGTCCTTTGTGCCACCTTTCAGAGTGAAATCGGGCGTCTTTTGCAAATCGATTTTGATATCCTTGAAAACCACCAGCTTTTCTTTCCTGGCTGTGGCTTCCTGGGCGAACGCGGAGACCGTAAGGCCTGCGATGACGAACGCGGCGAGGGAAAATCTGGACAATAGTTTCATGCTTGGCTCAATTGGGTGGTGGGAATATTCCAAACTTTGGCCGCTTTTTCCCGGCAAGGCTACTAAAAAATCTTATGCCCCCTCAGGTTTTTTGCCTCCCACGGGCTTTTCTCCCAAACTTCATTTAAACTTAATTTCAAGACCAGCCATCAGTCTTCCATTCTGCTAAATTCCTTATTTCGAAAACATAATTCCTTAATTTTTTGCATCCATTGCTGCCGGGAACCTCTACTTCACACGCATTTGAGACCGGAATAGCCGCATGCCATCGGGGCCCGCCGTGCCGGATTTTGCAATCTGCTCTTCGATGGGGCTTTGATTGTTTTTGACAAAAGAATCTCCGGATGGGTCGTATTGCCGGCTGCCAACCTGCTATGAACGTCACCGCTACTTTTCCCTTGGTTTCTGTTTTGGCAATCCTTAGCGGATTTCTGATGCCCGGGAGCGCCAAAGAACTGGAGGGCGTGCACTCCGCCGCCGCCGGCCCCTGCCCTACCGTTGATGAGGCCATTGCGAAAATGAAAGTTCCCGATGGTTATGCGGTCCGGTGTTTTGCCAGCGAGCCCATGATTATTAATCCAGTAGCCATGACGTGGGATCACCGCGGCCGGCTCTGGGTGGTGGAGCTTTACGAATACCCCAGCGGAGCCGCCAAGCCTAACGCCTATTCCACCACCTCGACGGATGAGCAATTCCGGCCCGTAATCCCCCAGGAAAAGGACTCGCCCCGGGACCGCGTGATCATTTTGGAGGACACCGACAACGACGGCAAAGCCGACAAACGCACCGTCTTCGCGGAAGGCCTGAACCTCGCCACCGCCCTCCTCTGCGGCCACGGCGGCGTGTTCATCGGACAAGCCCCCAACCTGTTTTTTTTCCGCGATACCGATGGCGACGACAAGGCGGACGAATACAAGACGGTTCTCACCGGTTTCGGCCTGGAAGACCGCCACGAACTCCTCAACAGCTTCACCTGGGGCCCCGATGGCTGGATGTATTTCACCCACGGCGTCTTCACCCATAGCAAAGTCCGCCGCCCCACCGAGCCGCCGGATAAAGGAAACACCCTGAATGCCGGCGTATACCGAGTCAGATTTGGAAATCGCGTCAAGGAAATCCCGCGAGCCGATTTGCCCGACGCCGAACGAATTAAGACCAGCGTGGTGGCAGTTCCCTCCGTCGCGTTTCACGAAGTCTACGCCGATGGCACCAGCAATCCCTGGGGCGTCGATTTCGATACCCTCGGCAATGCCTTTGTGGAAGCCTGCGTCATCGACCACTTCTTCCACATGGCCCCCGGCGGCCTCTACGCCCGCCAAGGGGGCGCCCCGGAAAATCCCTACGGCTACGATCTGCTCCCCAGCATCGTCGGCAAGGATCACCCCGGCCACTTCCGCGCCGCCTTTGCCGGTATCGCCATCTACCAGGGCGGCGTCTATCCCGCCGATACCCACGGCCACGCCTTCTTCGGCAATATCCACGATAACGCCATCCACGAGGAAGCCATGGACCCCATCGGCGCCACCTTCAAAGCCCGCCCCATCCGCGACTTCCTCCGCGCCAACGACGGCTGGTTCCGCCCCGTCAGCATTCAGACCGGCCCCGATGGCTTCCTCTGGGTCATGGACTGGTGCGACAAATACCCCTGCTACCAAAACGCCCTCGCCAACCCCGAAGGCGTGGACCGGGAAAAGGGGCGGATCTGGCGGGTTTGCTATGAGGGGAGTGGCGAAGGGAAAATTTTGCTGAAAAACCCACGGGGGGAAAATCCTGCCGAAATTGGAAATCTGGAGCCTGGGAAAAAGGTAAATTTATTGGATTCTGATAACAATTGGTTACGCCGAACCGCCGCTCAACTTATTCGTGAAGAAATTGCCGGCCTTTCAGGCAGACGGCCCCCTCAAAAAAGCCTGGAAGAGCGGAAAAAGCTTAGCGAAGATTTCAGTGCCTATTTGAATCCATTGCTGGAACTCTCCCGGAAATCCACCAAAAGATCCACAAAACTGGCGGCCAACAGCCTGATTTTGGAACTAAAAGCGTGGCGGCAGATAAACGGGTCAAATCAGAGCCAATTGGAATTTTTTGCTCCAGAAAAAGATCCGGACCCCGCTATCAGAATACTTGCGGCCAGATACTGCGGTGACACAGCCGCAGAGGGATGGCCTTCGAACTTTACCGATCCACCCAAATATCTTTACGAGGAACTGGCGGGTGATCCGGACCCGACGGTCCGCCATGCTGCAGCAGTGGCGCTGAGACAGCTTTCCAGAGACTCCCTGACCGCCGATAACTTTCCTGACATTAGCAGATCCTACGTTAAAAATGCGATACCCATGCTGATCAGGGCAAGTGCGGCCAACGCCGACAGGACACTCGCTTTCTCAATTTGGTCCCTGATGGAGGGGAACTTGAAGTATCCCGCACCCTTGCTTGAGAGTCTTTCAGGCGTCGCCCCCACCACCAAACCCCTCTCCCTGACCCTCACCAACAAATCCGCCCGCCGTATCATCGACACCCGTTCGCCCGCCAACGTCGATCTCCTCCTCGCCTTCCTCGACCAGATCAAGGACCACGACGACCTCACCGCCGCCGCGCTTGAGGGCATCCTCAAGGCTTCCGAAGCCGGTCCCGTGAAGCCGGAGAAAACCGACCCCGCGCCTTTCTTTGTGCGCTGGTCGCAGAGCCCTTCCCCTGACGTGAAAAACCGCGCCGCCCGCCTCGCCACGCTGTGGGGCGATCCCGCCGCCGTCGCCGCCGTCATTGCCGAAGCCGCCAACGCCACCACGCCCCTGCCCCGCCGCATCGAATTGTTGGAAACCCTGCGCAAACTCCGCACCCCGGCCACCAAACAGGCCGTGCTCGACCTCCTGACCGCCGGTGGTCCTGACAACTGGATCATCCCCGTCCTCCGCGCCGCCGCCGAGGTCGGTTCCGGTGATGAATTCAGCACGCCCGTCCTGAAACTCTGGCCCAAGGGATCACCCGCCCTCCACACCGCTGCCGCGCAGTTTCTAACCGGCCGCGCCGAGTGGCAGCAGCGCCTCCTCGCCGCCGTGGAAAAACCGGACCCCGCCACGGGTGTCCGCATTCCCGCCGGCGAACTCCCCGCCACCACGCGGCGTTATTTCGCCACCAGCAGCGATCCCGCCACCCGCGCCACCGCCGAGCGCGTGATTGGCCGCTGGAGCGATTCCACCGCCGAAACCAAAACCCTCATCGCCGCCAAACGCAAAGCCCTCATCGAAGGCGAACCCGACATGGCCATGGGCAAAGTCCTTTTTCAGGCGATCTGCGCCACCTGCCACAAATTCCACGGCGGCGGTCAGGAAGTCGGTCCGGAACTGATCGGCTCCGGCCGCTCCAACCTCGACGCCATCCTCGCCAACGTGATCGACCCCAACCAGATCATCGGCAACGGCTATCAAAACTTCCTCATCACCACCAAGGACGGCCGCACCCTCGGTGGACGCATCATTGAGGACACCCCCACGCAGGTCACCCTCCTTGGGATTGGCGGCAGCCGCGAAGTCGTCCCCACCGGCGACATCGCCAAACGCGAAGACACCGGCCTCAGCCTCATGCCCATGGGCTTCGGCAATCTCCCGGACGATCAATTGCGCAACCTCATCTGGTATCTCCTAGCTCCTCCGGAGGAAGGCACACTGACCAAAGAAAAAAAGGAAGCCTTCATCAAAGGAGCCGAGGCCGAAGCCCCCACTGCCACTCCCGTCAATACCACTGCCTCTCCCGGACCGCGCATTGATTGGGAGTCCGTCTCCCTGTGGAAACCTGACTGGAGAATTAGGGCTCCGGAATTCGAAGGCACCCCGCGAAAACTGGCCGCCTTTTCCGGCCGGAACAACGTTCTGCAACTCCACCCCTTCCCGGACCGGAAAAAGCCCGCCACCCTCTCCCGGAAATACTCCGTCCCCGCCACCGGCCAACCCACCCTCAGCTTCGATGTCACCGCACAGGACCCAAATGACTGGGAACTGGTGGTCCGCATCAACGACAAGGAAATCAAACGCCAGACTATCAACGCCGAGGGCGAACCATGGAAGAACCAGAGCATTGACCTCAGGCCCTGGTCCGGCCAGACGATCGGGATCCAGCTGGAAAACCACGCCAACGGCTGGGCCTGGGAGTTCAGTTATTGGAGTGAGCTGAAAATCATCCCCTGAGGGCGACCGAAGTCTTCCGTCAGAGACTCAAAACCTCCAGAAGTGGAACACGGGCGTCCCGCCGGTGCTGGCAGGTGGTCATCCTGACCGCCGCAAACTCCTGCTGGCGGGACGCCAGCAACCCAGCACAGCCGGGACGGCGGTGATCCGTTCCATGAATAGGCGGTTGCGCCCACCGGAGACTTCCGAGTTGCAACCAAAAGCTTTCGCTTGGTTCCCGCAGCCAGAGAGTGATTCAGCCCCCGAAGGAAAGAGTGAGCACCAGCCAAAGAGCGCCCGTCAGCCATGCCTCCGGGCCTGCTCATGGTGCAGCGCAATTACCGTGACCCGCACCACGGCAGGCGGTGGGTTCGCCACTGGAGCTGACCATTCCGCCGCAGCGCCGGTGCCGGCGGCAAATCCCGGATCCAACAACCGCCGCCGCTCCGGCCCGCGCGAACTATCAGCCAGGCGGAGCACGATGCCTTTTTCCCCCGGCTTGAAATCGGCCAGGCTGCGGGGTGCCGGGGTTTCGTCCGTTTGAGTCAGGACCCGGACTCCGATCTGATGGGCGAGGATCGGCGGAATGATGTGCTCCACGCCATCCGCTGTGAAACGGAGGCTGAACTGGGTTTTGGATTTCAGCTCCACCCGCATCCCGGGCCGCAGGTGGAGGGCAGCCAGCTGGGCGTAAACGTTGGCAGGCTCGTCCTCCAGGTGGGAGATACTGGCCAGATCTCCCGGCTCCAGGGTATTCAAGGGCAGACCGGAATCGATGGGCATGCTGCCCCCGGCATTGCGGATAGGATCGCCATGGGGATCGTGCGTGGGATGTCCCGGGGCCGCTGCCCGGGCATCAGCATCTTCCGGCAGGAGTTCGTGCTGATGGTGATCCGTCAGATCATGCCCATCCGTCATGGCAGTGCCGGTGTTTTCGGCCAGGTGGCATTCCCAGAGGCGGTGGGCCCGGATCACGTGAAGGCCCGCAGCGCGACCGGCAGAAGTGAGGGTCAGGCTGCCGGAAGTAAAAGTCACGAGGCCCAGCAGGTCCATGGCTTCGAGCAGGCTGCTGGCGTCATCCAGCGAAATGCCCAAGGCCCCGGCTACGGTATTGAACGTGGAAATGCTGCCGCCGGCTTCGTTCAGGCACAGGTGTTTCAGGGCATCTTCGCGGCGGATGCGCGCAGCATCCGCCACGTGCTGGCGGTGCTGGGCAAGGAAGCCCCGCCTGGGCCAGAGCGTCAAACCAGCAAGGACCGTCAGGCCCAGCAAACCGAGCGGGGGGAAGAAAGAAGCGAGGGCAATCATGGCAGGATTTCAGATGGGCGGGGACGTTGGAAAGCAGGCTCCATTTTCCTCCGTGCCGGTGGCGTTGGGAATAAATCTGGCCGTCTGCAGGGCGGTCCTGCCGTGGAGAATGCTATCATTATTCCATCAGCGTCCGTAGCGGCGCTTCATGTGGAAAGAGGTGTTCGGGGCAGCGGGCACGGAGGCTTTACCGGAAGAGGTGGCGCTTTCGTGGGACTGGCTTTGTTCGGAATCCATCGGACGCGCCGTGTCACAGGCGGAGCTGCTGAGCACGGTGGCACCGGCAGCCAGGAAACGGATGAATTGAAAAAGGGAGTTTTTCATGGATAGGAAGTTGGGTGGGCTGGCTGGCGGAAAACCGTCAGTGGTGCAAGTAAGCGAAGTGGCGGCAAATCCGCTATGGGGTGTTCACCCCCCGCATGGCCCCTCCCCTTGGGCAACTCCATCCAATCTATTCACTCTCAAGGAGACCCCATCGTGCTGCTATTTTCCTGGGTTCGCAGGCCCCTTGCGGGTGGGCGGCGTCCATTCCGCTGGCTCAGGATGTTCCGATTTCAGGGGTGCTTTGTCGCCATAGGCGGCCATCTCCCGTTCCAGCCTGGCCGTCAGGGTGGCGATCCGTGCCGCCTGCTCCGGCTGCCCGGCCAGGTTGTCCAGTTCGTGGGCATCCGATTCCAGGTCGAAGAGCTGGGTTTGGTTGACCAGAGGATAAAGGATCAGCTTCCAGCGGCCATCGCGGATGGCCCGCTGGCAATTCCGGTAGGCGGTATAGAGCACCTCACGCACCCTGGACGTTTTGCCTTCGATCACCGGCACCAGGCTCCGCCCCTCCACGGTCTCCGGCAGCGTGGCTTTGGCAAACTCCACCAGGGTAGGAAAGAGATCCATCAGATAGACCAATGCGGCGCTGGAGCCATGCGGGATGCCCGGCCCAGCGATTACCAAGGGCACATGCATGCCGCCAAACTCATACAGATTTTGTTTCCCGAACAAGCCGTGCTCTCCCATGGAGAGGCCATTGTCGCCGCTGAAAATAATGATCGTATTCTCCCACTGGCCGCCTGCCTTCAGGGCCTCAAACAGGCGGCCCACATGGAAATCAAATCCAGTAATGCAGGCGTAATATTCGGCGAGTTGCTGGCGGGTATTTTCCGGGGTGCGCGGCCAAGGGGCCAGTTGCTCATCGCGCACCATCATCTCGCCATTATTGAAGGGATGCTGGGGCAAAAACGCGGGCGACAGCGGCAGCTTTGCCGCTTCATACAACTGATGAAACCGGGGCTCCGCGCTCCGGGGATCATGCGGCACGGGCGGGGCCAGATAGAGGTAAAAGGGCCTGGCCTCCCCGGCCGCTGCGCGGTCTTTCAGAAACTGGATGCTGCGGTCCGCGAGCCGCTGGGGGGCAAAGGCGCGGTCCTTGTCAGGACCGGCATCCTTGCCCTCATCCCGGATGGTGGACTGAAAGGATTGCAGACCAGCCGGAAAACCGTTGCCATATTTCCCCATGTGCCAGGTCTGATAGCCTGCGGCCTCCAGCACCCGGGGCAAAAAGGTGGCAGGATCCGCCGCATTGGGCGCAGCACCGGGCGACTTCGGCAGGCGCAGCCAGGAGCGGCCGGTCAGCATCATGGTGCGGCTGGGCGTGCACACCGCCCCCATCATGGAGCCCATGGTATAGCAATTCCGGAACGTCATGCCCCGCGCCACCAGCGTGTCCAGATGCGGCGTTTGCAGCACGGCATTGCCCAGGGCATGCAGGCCATCCGCCCGGTGATCATCCGTATGCAGATGCAGGATATTCGGACGCCGCGCCGGGCTTTCCGCTGCGCCACCCAGCACCGGGGCAAGGACCAGCAGACAAAACAGGGATAAAATGGGTTTCATGTTATTTCCGGGCAGGGAGGGGTAAATGCTGGACCTCCACATCGTTCGCCTGAGGCGGTCCGGGGGTGCTGCGGCCATCGGCCATGTATTTCGTGAGGAGCGCGGTGAGCCGGGCGGTGAGTTCCGGATTTTCAGCCTGCAGGTTTTTGGTTTCAGCCGGATCCGCCTGCAGATCATAGAGCTGCATGTCAGGCAGTCCCTGGGTGCGGGCCGCCGGATCGCGCGGCTTTCCCCAGCCGCCGGAGCCCGGACAAAACCCCAGCTTCCAGGGCCCCTGACGGACCGCAAATTGCCCATTGATGCTATGATGCACTACCGCTTCACGAAGGGGCGGATCCTCTTCCCCACGCAGCACCGCGAGAAAACTCACGCTGTCCTCTGCCGCATCGGGCGGCAGGGGGCTGCCCAGAATTTCCGCACCAGTGGCCATGAAATCCGTGTGGCAGATCAAGGCACCGCTCTGCGATCCAGCCTTCACCTGGCCTGGCCAACGGACCAGAAAAGGCACGCGGTGCCCGCCTTCCCAAACATCGGATTTATACCCGCGGAAGGCCGCGCTGGCAAAGTGGCCCTGCTTTTCCAGTTCCGGCGTCCCTGCGGCCGGGGCGCATCCGTTATCGCTGGTGAAAATCACCAAGGTATGCTCCGCCAGGCCCTGGGTTTCCAAGGCCTCCAGCACCCTACCCACCACAGCGTCCGTCTGCATCACAAAATCGCCGTAATCCCCGAGGCCGCTTTTCCCCTGCCATTCCGGCGAGGGCAGGATCGGCGTGTGGGGAGAAGTGAGGGGCAAATACAAAAAGAAAGGGCGGCCGGCCCGGGCAGCCTCTGCCTGGGCGGTGACATAGGCCACGGCCCGCTCTGCCAGGCGGGGCAGCATGTCGGCCGGCTTGATGGTTTCGATGACCCGCCCGTTTTCGATCAAGCCTGACATGGTGCGCGCATTCGAGCAGCCCCAAAAATAGTCGAAGCCCCGGGTGACTGGACCTTCCAGAATCTGCGTTCCCACCGGCATCCCCAGGGTGCCGGCGGGTGGTTTCCCGCCTTCCCCGGAGGCGGGATCCTTTTCCTCTTTTTTGTCAGGCCCTGCGGTGCCTTCCGGCAGCTTCGGATCAAAACCGAGATGCCACTTCCCCAGGGCCGCCGTGGTATAGCCGTGTTGTTGGAACAGCTTCCCCACCGTCAGCCGCTGCGGGGCGATCAGTGCGGGATTTTTCATGCCATCAAACACCCCGGCCTGCAGCCGGGTCCGCCAGGCGTAGCGCCCGGTGAGGAGGCCGTAGCGGGTAGGGGTGCAGACGGAGGCCCCACTATGCGCATCGGTGAAGCGCATGCCCTGGGAAGCGAGGCGGTCGAGGTGCGGTGTCCTGATTTTGCCACGGGTGGGATTCAGGCACTGCACATCGCCGTAGCCCAGGTCATCCGCCAGGATGTAAACCACATTGGGCTTCCGATCCGCCGCCAAGCCTTGCCCCATGGCTGAAAGCAGGAGCAACCATGTGGCAAAACGGATCATGGCAGGAAATCAGCAAGGGTTCATGACAGGAAGACACCGGGTCTCAGCTGGCCTTGCTGACAAAATCCAGCATGGTTGAGAGCATGATGGTCACCGACCATGCGCCTGCGTCCGGGAAGCCGATGCAGGCTTCGCCCAAGGTCTTGGCCCGGCCGAATTGGGCGATCATCGCCTTGCTGGCTTCCTTGCCGGCTTCAGCGGCGGCGGAAACTTCCGTCAGGGAATTCAGCAGGGACCCGGAGGCAACGCTGCGGGCCTTTTCTGCGGCGGGCACCAGGGCATCCACCATGGTTTTATCACCCACCTTGGCTCCGCCACGCTTCTGCACGCCTTCGGTCGCCGCCTGCAGCAGCAGGGCCACGCCTTCAGCATCAAAGGCCGCGCGGCCCGCCAGAGCTTTGCCGCCCGCGCGGAACACGGTGCCGAAGAGGGCTCCGGAGGCACCTCCCATGCTCGACATCATGGCGGTGCCGGTAGTCACGAACACCTGTTCCACGCTGGCCGGAGTCAGCGCTGCCAATTGCGCCTTCACCGCCTCCATCCCACGCTTCATGCCCAGTCCATGGTCACCATCGCCCAGATCGCGGTCCGCCTGGGAAAGCAGGGGTTCTGCCACAATAATGGCATCCGCCACCTGCAGCATCATGAGCCGGGTTTGATCGGGGGTAAGTTCAAGGGACATGGGAAAAAAGAAGGGGTAGGAGGCTGGGGAAGGGCGGGCAGGATTAAAGGGTGCCTTTGGCTTTCAGATCGTTGTAAAGCTGGAAGGCCTCGTCAGGGGTGAGGCTTTCATGCACCACCCCGCGCACCGCCTGCATCATGCTGATGGGAGCATCGCTCTGGAAGATATTCCGTCCCATGTCGACGCCGCTGGCTCCCTGCTGGATGGCGTTATAGCACATTTGAAGGGCTTCCAGTTCCGGCAGCTTTTTGCCCCCGGCGATCACGATCGGCACGGGGCAGCAGCTGGTCACGGTTTCAAATTCCGTGTCCGTGTAATAGCATTTCACCACATTCGCGCCCAGCTCCGCCATGATGCGGGTGGCCAGACGGAAATACTGGGGGGTGCGGGCCATGGCGCGGCCCACGGCTGTCACACCCATCACGCCGATGCCATAACGGCTGGCTCCATCGACCAAATCCGTGAGGTTCTTCAGGGTCTGGCGCTCGTAGGCGCTGCCGATAAAGACCTGCACCGCCAGCACGCTGGCATTCAGGCGGATCGCTTCCTCAATGTTCAGGGCGGTGCTTTCATTGGACAACGGCTCAAAGCCGGGACGGCCAAACTTGGCTTTTTTTCCATCGATTTCACCTTCCCATTCCTCCATGAGGCTCACCATGCTGGTGCCGCCGGAAGCACGCAGGGCGATCGCCTTCTGCGTGGAAGCCGGCACCACGCTGCGCTGGATCCCGCGGGTCAGCATCAGACAGTCGGCGTAAGGCTCCAGGGGCAGGATGGTTTGGTCAACGCGCTCCAGGCCGCTGGTGGGGCCCTGAAAATAACCATGGTCAAAGGCCAGCATCACGGTGCGGCCATCCTTCGGGTTGAAGACCTTGCTCAGGCGGTTTTTCAAACCCCAGTCATATTGGTGGGAGCCCTTCAGGAAAAACCCGGGAGCATCCTGGGGAACGGAGGAGAAATACTCTTTTTCTTTCTTGTCAGCAGCGCTGGTGGAGATGTCGGCCATAGGTGTGGGTAGGTTGATCGGGTTGCAGAGTGGGGTGCGCCTCAAAAAGCGCAATATATCCTTACCCATCCCGGACTTGCCATCCATGCACACATCGGCCAGATTTGTGTCTGATTCCGCAATCCCCTGATGCCCTCCGACGACCTCCTTCCCAGCGTAGTGCCCCCGGGCTCGGTGCACCGCGTGCTGGGCCAGCGCACCGTTTCCTATCCCAGTGTGGTGGTGGATATCCTGACCACCCGGCGCATCCAGTTGACGGAATGGGAACTGCGGCGCTTCACCGATCCCTACTGGCGCCTCTACTGGCCGCTCACCGAAGGAGGGGTCGTCAGCATCGCCGGCCGCCTCACCCCGCTCACCCCCGGGCATCTGTATCTGATTCCGCCAAACACCACCTTCAGCACCACGCTGCGCGGCCCCTTCAGCAAATGGTATGCGCACTTCAAGCTCGGCCGCCTCGCGGACCGCGCCAGCCCCGGCATCTATCACTTCCCCGCCACCCTGCGCATCCAGGACCTGATGACCCGGCTGGCCGCCAGCGACCCCGCCGGGCGATTCCCCTGGCTGACGATCCAATTCGTCGCCGAAGCGCTCAGCCTGTTGCCGGACCGCGTCTGGTTCCAGCAGCGCACGGACGCCCGCGTCCTCAAGGCCATGGAATACATGAGCGCCCACCTCAGCGTCAAACTCACCGCCACCCAGATCGCCAAATACGCCGGCCTGAGCGTGAGGAATCTGAACCACCTTTTCCAGCAGGAACTCAAGCAACCCCCCATGCGGGTCCTCCTGGACTACCGCCTGGATGAAGCCCGCCGCCTCCTTCGCAGCACCGATATCAGCATTGAGGAAATCGCCGAGCAATCCGGTCTGGTAAACCGCCATTACCTCAGCCGCCTGATGCGCCAATACCGCCACACCTCCCCCGCCGCCTACCGCAAGGAGCAGACGTGGTCCTAGCTTTTTGTTTAAACCATCCCCAGCTGCATCCGGCCCACTTCGCTGATCATCGCCTGATTCCAAGCGGGTTCCCAGACGAGTTCCACCCGGGCGTTGGCGATTCCGGGGAGTTGCATGATTTTGCCCTGGGCATCAGCCGCAATGGTCGGGCCCATGCCACAACCGGGGGCGGTCAGGGTCATTTTCACATCCACCACTTTTTCCCCGTCCTCCTCCGTTACCTCACAGCCGTAAACCAGGCCCAGATCCACAATATTCACGGGGATCTCGGGGTCGAAGACCCCCTTCAATTGCTCCCAGATCGCAGACTCCAGCTCCGGGCCGCTCAACACATCCGCCAGATTCGCGCCGGAGCCATCTTGCTTCTCAATGCCCAGGGCATCCGCATTCTTCGCGGAAATGCGCGCGAGGCCGTGCTCGGTCGCTACCGTGTAGCTCCCCCCCAAGCTCTGGGTGATGATGACTTTGGTGCCAGCAGGCAACACCACCGTATCTCCACTGGGGATCTGGATGGCTTCTACTTCACGGGTGAGTTCGATTTCGCTGTGCATAAGTGGGGTAGGGACAATGAGGTTTAACGAACCCAACCTTGCGGCGAAACCGCTCCACTCAACCGGAGACTTGCCCAATCGCCGCCGCCTCCGCCGCCTCGTCGAAGGCAAGTCAATCCGGCTGAACGACAGCATCCTCACCGATCCCAAAGCCGAACTGACCCTCACCACCGGCGAGGTGCTGCATCTCGATAAAAAGCACGCGGTGCGGATCGGCTGACCCTCCTGGAAGACAAAAACCCGCCCCGACAGCAGGGCCGGGGCGGGTTTGCTGGAGTTCAAAATCCCGCAATGGAGATTAGGCGCGGCGGCGGCGCAGGGTCAGTGCCCCGAGGGACGCGAGGCCAAGCACGGCCGACGTCGGTTCCGGCACGGGAACGATGAAGCCGCGCAGTTCCCCGCCGCTGTTTACGCCGGTGGTGTGGATATTGATATAGAATTTCCCTTGGTCCAGAGCTGTCACCTGCGCCGGAGACAGGGTGACGGTGTTGGGGGTGAAGACTCCTCCGGTGACCGCGTTGGTGGAGCGGGCCAAGTTGAAAGCGGTTCCAAAGGTTTGCGTGAAGCCAGCGCCAAAGTCGGAGCTCACCGGACCGTGGATGTGGGAAGCGCTCGCAGTGTTGGACAGGTCCGTAAAGCCCTGGGAGGAACCCCAGCCGACGCCGAGCGTCAGTATGTTGGTATCGGTGTCGAGAAAAATGCCCCCGCCGATTTCACCGCCGGTGCCGCCAAGGATGGTGCCGGGTTCATTGCCGGGAAGGAGACCGGGACCCGCTGTGCCCGCCAGATCATAAAAGACGATAGCTGCCTGGGCCGATGAGGCGAAGGAGAAGAGGAGACACGTCAGAAGTAGTTTTTTCATTGGATTGGATGGATGAAGTATTGCTCCAGGTTAACGCGGAAAATCCCCGGGCGGAGCATACTGACACGACTCCGCCATTTGGTCAAATTACAAATAAGTTTTTGGCCGGATCGCGGAGGGGCTGGAAGCGTCGTGCTGTCGGGGGAATCCCGGCTTTATTTGAAAGCGCTGCGGGCTTCGGCTTGTTTCATAGGCATGAAATTTTGGATGGCTCTGCTCCTGATGGGCACTTCCCTGATGGCGGGCTGGGGCCGGGCAGAGCGGCCGGACCCGGCCGGGCATTGGGCGTATCTGCCGGTGTCGGCGGTGACGGTGCCGGAGGTGCGTGACAAAGCTTGGCCGAGGTCGGCGGTGGATGCTTTTTTGCTGGCCAAAATGGAGGCTGAGGGTTTGCCTCCAGCTCCGGATGCCGAGCCCGGAGACCTGTGCCGGCGGGCGTTTTTTGTGCTGACGGGACTGCCGCCGCAGCCGGAGCAGGTGCTGGCCTTTGAGCAGGCAGTGGCGAAGACTGGGATGGATGCAGCACTGGCGGGCCTGGTGGATGGCTTGCTGGCCTCCCAGCACTTCGGGGAAACCTGGGCGCAGCACTGGATGGATGTGGTGCGTTACGCGGATGGGAAAGGAAGCGAATATGACTATCCGATTTCCGGGGCGTGGCGTTACCGGGATTACCTGGTCCGGGCCTGGAATGCGGATCTGCCCTATGATCAATTTCTGCGCGAGCATCTCAGCGGAGACCTCCTGCCGCCCCGCCTCGTGGAGCAGCGGAACGAAGCCCTGCTGGCGACCAACTGGTGGCACCTCGGGGAGGCGGTGAATAGTCCGGTGGATCTGGCGCAGGACGAGGCGGAGCGCATGGAAAATACCATCGACACCCTGGGAAAAGCCTTCCAGGGCCTGACGATTTCCTGTGCCCGCTGTCATGATCACAAGCTGGATCCGGTCTCCATGCGCGACTACTACGCGCTCTACGGGATGATCGCGGGGAGTCCGCTCCGCCGCACCTGGGCCAATGACGCTGCCCTGCAGGCGGTGGCGGATGAATTGCGGGCCAGCCGCTCCGCTTTTGAAGCGAGCCATTCCCCGCCCGCCCCGGGCCCCCTGCCCTCCTTGCCGGCCACGGAGGGACAACGCGTCAGGGTGCTGGGTGATTTTGCCGGAAAACCGCCGGCTGGCTGGCTGGTGGAGGGGACGGTGGATTTCATTCCGCCGGAAAATGCCATCCCGCGCGGGGTCCAGCCCGGGCTGTGGAGTGGCTTGCTCTCGCGGAAACTGCCCGCCTGGCTGCGCTCGCCGGCCTTCACTATTGAACATAATTACATCGATATTCTGGCCACGGGAGAAGAGAGCATGATCCAGGTGATCATCGACAACTACCTGCTGATCAAGGAGCCTCTTTACGGGGCGCTGAAGGTGGAGATCAAGAGCCCCGGCACCTGGCGCTGGCACCGCATTCCTGTGGGCCGGTGGAAGGGCCAGCGTTGTGTGATCGAACTCCATACCGGCAAAACCCTGCCCTCCCGCGATGTGCTGGGCGTGGAAGACAAGGCCAGCTCCCAGCTGGGCCTGCGCGCAGTCTGGCTGACGGATGGCCCCGCCTGGCCCGCGCCGGCATGGGACCCCCTGCCCGCCTTCCCCCGCTGGCCCGGAGACCCCACCCTGGAGGCAAAGATCCCGGCCGCCGAGCGCTTTCTCGGCATCAGTGAAACAGAAGCCTGGGATGTCGCGGTGATGAAACGGGGCGATCCCCACAAGCCGCTCACTCAAAAAGCCGCCCGCCGCTATCTGGATTATTTCCCCGCCCTGCACCAGCCTGCCGCCTCCGGAAGCGGACGCCGGGAACTGGCAGAGGCCATCCTGGCCAAGGATAACCCCCTCACCCTGCGCGTCTACATCAACCGGCTCTGGCACTACGTCTTCGGCCGCGGCATCGTGGCCACGACGGATAATTTCGGCCACCTCGGCACTCCCCCCAGCCACCCGGCCGCGCTGGATTTTCTGGTCAGGCAGTTCCAGGAAAAACACCACCTCCGGACCAAGGCCGTGCTGCGCGAGCTGCTGCTCTCCCGCCTCTGGCGGCAGGCTGCTTTGCCCCCACCGCCCTCTGACCCTGACAATAAGTGGCTCTCCGTTTTCCCCCTGCGCCGCCTCGGGGCAGAATCCATCCGCGATAGCATCCTGGCGGTAAGTGACAACCTGGATCCTACCCTTGGCGGACCACCGGTCCCGGTGCCGCATGAAATCATCGGCGAGCTGGTGCCGCCGAATGGCCCGGTCGATGGCCAATGCCGCCGCAGTCTGTATCTGGAACGCCGGCGGAATTTTCCCCAACGGTTTCTCGCCATCTTCGACCGCCCCCCGCCCCAGGCCACCAAGGGCAACCGGGACATCACCAATGTCCCCGCCCAGGCCCTAGCGCTCCTGAATGATCCCTTTGTCATCGATCAGGCCCGGCGATGGGGCGTGCGGGTAAGCGGGGCTCCGGGGCCGGTGGAGGAGCGGCTGGGCCGGATGCATTTCCAGGCCTTGGGCCGTCCCGCCACCGGGGAGGAAAAAGCAGACTTGCGCGCGCTGCTGGGGGACGATCCGCAAGCCGATGACTGGGCACTCATCGCGTTATCCCTGTTCAATCAAAAGGAATTCATCTATGTCCACTAACACGACATCCTTCCCACCCTGGTCCCGGCGCACCTTTCTGCAGCGCGCCGCGCTCGGCATCGGCGGTCTCGCCGGGCTGGCGCTCCAGACCCCTCCCGCGCCGGCCAGCGCCCACTTCCGCCCCCGCGCCCGGCGCGTCATCTGGCTCTACATGGATGGCGGGGTCTCGCATCTGGACAGCTTTGATCCCAAGCCTAGGCTGACTGAGCTGGCCGGAAAACCCTTTCCCCTGAAAATCGAAGCCACCCAGTTTGATAACAATGGTCCGGTGCTGCCCAGTCCGTGGAGCTTTGCCCAATATGGGCAGACCGGTCTGACGGTGAGTGGGCTCTTCCCCCACCTCTCCACCTGCGCGGATGAGATCTGCCTGCTGCGCTCCATGACCAATCCCTCGCCAGTCCATGCGGTGGGAAATTTCTGGATGAATACCGGCTGGGGCGTGGCTGGCCGGCCCAGCGCCGGATCCTGGATCAGCTATGCCCTCGGCTCGGCCAATCAAAACCTGCCCGCCTTTGTGGTGCTGAACGGCGGCCTGCTGCCGGTCGGGGGCATGGAGATTTTCAAAAGTGGATTCCTGCCCGCCGCCTGGAGTGCCAGCTTTGTGGAAAAAACCGCCCCGGCTTTTGATAATGTCCTGCCAGGCCTGGCCCCGCAGCAGGCCCGCCTGCTGCGGCATCTGCACCGGACTGACAGCACCTTTTCCGCCCGACTCGGCCACCCCGCCAGCATTGAGGGTGCCATCGCCAACTACGAACTCGCCGCCCGCCTGCAAACCGCCGTGCCGGACCTGCTGGACTTGTCAGGCGAAAGTGCTGCCACCCGTCAGGCCTATGGACTGGAGGCCCCCTTTGCCTACACCCGCGACTACGCCCGCCAATGCCTGCTGGCCCGCCGCCTCGCCGAGCGCGACGTCCGCTTCATCGCCCTCACCATGCCCATGACCCGTGGCCAGGACCGCTGGGATGGTCATAGCGGCCTGAAAGTCAACCATGGCGAAAACGCCCTGACCGTGGACCAGCCCATCGCGGCCCTTCTCAAAGACCTCCGCCAGCGTGGGCTGCTGGACGATACCCTCGTCGTCTTCGCCACCGAATTCGGCCGCACGCCTTTCACCCAGGGCAGCGATGGCCGGGACCACAATCCCTTCGGTTTTTCCCTCTGGATGGCTGGAGCCGGGGTCCGGCCTGGCACCTATGGCAGCACCGATGAATTCGGCTACCGGGCCGAGGAAAATCCCCTGACTATCCACGATTTCCACGCCACCCTGCTCCACCTGCTCGGCCTGGATCACGAGCAACTGACCTACCATCACGGCGGCCGCGATTACCGCCTGACCGATGTCGAGGGCAGCATCGTGAAGGCGGTGCTGGCGTGATCTGCACCCTATCAATATTTGGACCACGGAAGGACTCGCGGGCTGCGGGTATGCCTCACAATCCGAGGGGAGCACACGCCCCCCACAAATCGTTTCCGGTGGCAGGGTGATCCCCTATCCGTTGAGCACCTGCGCGGCCACGGCGGCGAAATCCCGGGCCATGCGGTCGGCGGTGAAATCCTCCAGCACCTTCGCCCGCCCGTGCTCCGCCAGGGCCAGGCGCCGGGGTTCATCCCGCAGCAGGGCCTCCAGCGCGTCCGCCAGAGCGGCGGCATCATCCGGGGCGCATAACACCCCGCCGCCCGTGGCGTTCACCACTTCCGTCAGGCCGGCATGATCCGGCTCCACCACCGGAACCCCGCAGGCCAGGGCTTCGATCACATATAGGCCGAACGCCTCCCCATAAGTCGCCGGCACACTCAACACGCTGAGCCGCTGCAGGTGCTGCACCTTTTCCCCGAAACTCAGGTTTTCCTGCCAGGTCACCCGCTCCGTTAGCCCAGCCCGGGCCAGGGTTTCCTTTTGGGCCGCGATGAAAGGCGCATCCGCCACCGTGGTGGTGCCCGCCAGCGCCAGCCGCGCCTCCGGCAGACGCGGGGCCAGCCTTACAAAAGCCTCCACCAGGGTCTGCAGCCCCTTTCCATAACAGAGCCTCGCCAGATACCCAATCACCGGCACCGCAGGCGGTATGGCCGCGGGCGCATACCCGCTGAAATCCATCCCATTCCTCACGGTAACAATCCGTGCGTCCTCCAGGCGCAGGCGTTCCTTCATGACGCCCCGGTAGTAATCACTCGTGGCCAGATACCGCTCCACCGGGGCATTGTTCGCCCGGAAGGCCTCCCACGCCTGGGTTTTGAAAGGCTCCGGCAGGGTATCCAAAAAGGAATCCTCCCCCTGCAGCGAGCACAGCACCGGCACTCCGAGGGTCGCCTTGATCGCCGGGGCCAGGCCATTGAGCAGCCCATTCGAGAGCGAAATCAAATCCGGCTTCCCCTCCGTGCCGATCCACTCCACCAGCCGCTGCCAATCCTCCGCCTGCTTTCCCTTTGGCCCGCGCAGCGTCTCCAGCGTCATCGCCCCCAGCTCCTTCGCGCTCGTCATGCTGGCGCGGTCCGCCGCCGCCCGAAGCACCCCCGGCCGGTCCAAAACCCGGAACAGCCCCCGGGGCAAAAAGCGCAGCAGCGAGAGCTTTTGGCGCAAATACAAATTGATGCCCCCCACCTGCACCGGGGCCTCGCCGCTGGCCGGTTCATCATCGGTCACCAAGGGCAAATAGAGCGGCACCATCGTCACCTCATGCCCCATCCGGCTCAGGGCTTTGACCAAATGGTTATCCCGCAGGCAGGAGCCGCAGTGGAAATTCCCCGTGCCGGGCGTGAGATGGACGATTTTCATGAAAAGGGAAGCTGATAGCCGGACGGGGTTGAAGCAGGGAACCCAAGCCCCCTGGCGCACCCCGGCCTGCGCCCAGAAATACGTCTCCAGACCGCCGGCATTTTGGGAAAAAGCACCCGTCTCCCGCCGCCGGTAAGCGCCCCTCTTCATGCCATTGCTGCCCGCCCCGGCCAGGCCACCGGGGAAGCGCTTGCGGCTCCTCCACTCCAGCCGTAGTCCCGCCCATGAAATTCAGTTGGTTCATCGCCCTGCGCTATCTCCGGCCCAAAGGCACCTTCGTTTCCGTCATCACGCTGATCTCCATCGCCGGCGTCGCCCTCGGCGTCGGCGTCCTCATCGTCGTCATCTCCGTCATGAGCGGCTTTGAAAAACTCATCAAGGAAGACCTGCTCAAAGCCGAACCCGCCCTCACCGCCAAGCCCCTCCCCGCCAGCTCCAGCCCTGGTGCCGCCGCCTCCGGGCCGGCTTCCACCCTCCCCTCGGACTGGCGCAGTATTTCCACCACCCTGAAACAACACCCGGAAGTCCGCACCGTTTCCCCTATTGTCAGCGTCACCAGCGTGCTCCAGCGCAAGCCCACCGCTGACGAGGAAACCGCGATCAAAGCCGGAGCCCCTGCCCTGCCGGAAGCCCAGGGCATCCTCATCGGCGTCGATCCCGCCGATACCGTGCAGATGGAGCGACTGAACCGCCTGATGGATGAAAAAGGCGAAGGCTCCTTCGAACTCGCCGGGGAAAGCGTCGTCCTCACCAGTTCCCTCGCCGGGCGCCTCAACCAGGACGGCGGGCTCATTCCCGGCACCAGCTCTGCCAACATCTTCGGCCCCGCCTTCCTCCGCGAATACCGCCAATACTATCAGGAAAAGCAGCGCGCCAAAAAAGATACCCAACAGCTCGAAGCTGTGGAATCCAGGGACCGCGATCTCCCCCTGCCGGCGGAATACGTCGTCCAGGGCGTGATTGATGACGACAAATCCACCCAGCCCTACACCGGATTCATCTCCCTCAAAAACGCCCAGAGACTGGCCGGCACCGGCAAATCCATTGACGGCCTCACTATTACCCTGGCCGATTCCTTCCGCGCCGGGGAAGTCAAAATCGAACTTACCCCGAAGCTCCCGCCTAACTGGGAACTCACCACCTGGACGGAGCGCAACAAACGCTTCTTCAATGCCATCGCCAACGAGCGCGGCATGATGTATCTCGTCCTCGGTTTCATCTCCATCGTCGCCGCCTTTTGCATCATGAACACCATGATCACCATGGCCGTGCAAAAGCGCAAAGAGATCGGCATGATGCGCGCCCTCGGGGCCAAAACCTCCCAAATCGTCAGTCTCTTCCTCGCCAAGGGCCTCATCGTTGCCGGCATCGGCACCGGCACCGGCTACCTCCTCGGCCGCGCCATCCTGCATTGGCGGAATGATCTCAAGGACTTCCTCAGCACCGCCCTGCACGTCGAAATCTTCGACGAACGGCTCTACGGCCGCCATCTCATCCCCTCCGATCCCCGCCTCATGGACAATCTCGTCATCTGCGGCACCGCTTTCATCCTCTGCACCCTCGCCGCCGTTCCGCCCGCCTGGATCGTCGGCCGCATGGACCCTGCCCGCGCCCTCCGCAGCGACCGCTAGCCTTCCCCAATCCCCCTTTTTCCCTCTCCCCTCCCATATGAAGTTCAGCTGGTTCATCGGCCTCCGCTATCTAAAACCCCGCGGCCGCTATATCTCCCTCATCACCCTCATCTCCATCGCTGGCGTCGCCCTCGGCGTCGGCGTGCTCCTTGTCGTCATCGCGGTGATCAGTGGCTTTGAGATCAAAATCAAAGAAGAACTCCTCAAGGCAGAACCCGCGCTCGTCCTCGCCCCACCCCGGGATGAACCCCTGGACCTGGCCGACCCCATCGCCCCGCCCGTAGCGCCGGTGGACTGGAAAGCCGTTGCTGACCTCGTCCGCCAGCACCCCCAGGTCCGCTCCGTCTCTCCTATCGTCACCGTCACCAGCGTCGTCGAGCGGCCCCCTGCCGCCGGCCAGGAGCCGTCTCCTGACAGCGACGCCCCCGCCCCGCCGGAAGCCCAGGCCTATCTCATCGGCATCGACCCCACGGACCAGGTCCAGCTCCAGCGCTTCAGCCGCCTCATCGCGGAGAAAGGTCAGGGCACCTTCACCCTCACCGGTCAATCCATCATCCTCACCAAAGGCCTGGAAACCCAGCTGAGCCGGAACTCCTCTGAAAAACTCGTCATTGGCGGCGCCACCCTGAGCATCTTCGGCCCTTCCTTCCTCACAGAATACCGCCGCTACCAGCAGCAACTGGACGCTCAACCCAAAGCCCCCGCCGCCAACGCTGCCAGTCCCGCCCCCGAGCCCCCCGCCCCACCCACCCTCACCTACCAGGGCGTCATTGATGATGAAAAGCTCAACCAGCAATCCGCAGGCTTCATCTCCCTCGCCAATGCCCAGCAGCTCAACGGCACCGGCAGCGGCATCGACGTTTTGACCGTCGAACTCGCCGACCCCTTCCAGGCCGGGCAGGTCAAAGCGGACCTCCTGCAATCCGGCTTGCCCCCCGGCTGGAGCATCGGCACCTGGACGGAGCGGAATCAGACCTTCTTCGACACCATCGCCAGCCAGCGCAGCCTCATGTATCTCATCCTCGGCATCATCTCCGTCGTCGCCGCCTTCTGCATCATGAACACCATGATCACCATGGCCGTGCAAAAGCGCAAAGAGATCGGCATGATGCGCGCCCTCGGGGCCAAAACCTCCCAAATCGTCGGCCTCTTCGTCACCAAAGGCCTCATCGTCGCCGGCCTTGGCGTCACTTGCGGCTACCTCCTCGGCACCCTCTTCCTGTATTACCGGAATCACATCAAGGAGTTCATCAGCCAACAATTCCACTGGGAAATCTTCGACCCCAAAATCTATGGCCTGACCGAAATCCCCGCCAACGCCCGCCTCCTCGATAACCTCATCATTTGCGGCATCGCCTTCATCCTCTGCACCCTCGCCGCCGTGCCCCCCGCCTGGCTGGTCGGCCGCATGGACCCCGCCCGCGCCATGCGCACCGACCGCTAACCCTGCCTCCGCCCTTATCCAAAAAATGCTGCCTCCTTGGCAGTAAACGCCCCTCCCCCGCGTAGTTCCTTTCCGCCGCGCGCACTGCCGCCGTCCCTTTCCAGCTCTCCCACTTCCTTTCCATCCGTGCCAGATATCGCCCAAGCCAACATCCGCGCCTTCCTCTGGTTCCGGGTCCTTTTCAATTCGCGGTTTTACTATCCGATCTTCACCATCCTCTTTCTCGACTTCGGCCTCACCATCGAAAACTTCGCCGCGCTCAATGCCCTCTGGGCCGCCAGCATCGTCCTCTTTGAAGTGCCCTCCGGAGCCCTCGCGGATAAACTCGGCCGCCGCCGCCTCGTCGTTTTTTCCGCCTGGCTCATGGTAGTGGAAATGGCTATTCTCGTTTTCATGCCCATCGGCGGGGCCCTCGTCTGGCCCCTCATGGCCCTGAACCGCATTATCAGCGGCCTCGCGGAAGCCTGCTGTTCCGGCGCGGATGAAGCCCTTGTCTACGACGCCCTGCCCGTAGAGGGCCGCGATGCCGCCTGGACCCGCGTCCTCGCCCGCCTCATGCGCTGGCAATCCCTCACCTTCATGCTCGTCGCCCTCGTCGGGGCCGCCACTTACAGCGCCGACTTCATGAACCGGGCCGCACAGTTCCTCCACCTCGACTATCACTTCAGCCGGGAGTTCTGCATGAAGCTCCCCCTCGTCCTGAATCTCCTCATGGCCTTCGCCACCGTCCATGTCAGCCTGCGCCTCACCGATACCCACGAGCACGCTCCTGACACCTCCGGCATCCAAGCCCTGATCCGCTCCAGCTTCAGCCACATGCTCCAGGCCGCGCGCCACATCCTGCGCAGCCCCGCCGCTATCGTCATCATCCTCACCGGACTGCTCTTCGATTCCTTCCTCCGGCTCTTCTACACTGTCGGCAGCAACTACTACCGCCTCCTTGGCATTGATGAAGCCTGGAACGGCGTCATCCTCGCCTCCAGTTCCATCCTCGGCATTGGCACCGCCTTCATGGTGGAAAAACTGGTCGGCAAATCGACTCCCTCCCGGAACATGGGCATGGTCGCCATCTTCATCACCATCGGCCTCGCTGGCATCTCCGTCATGATTCCCGGCTGGCGGGGCGTCCTCTTCGTCGTCCCCTTCTGGCTCGGCATGCGCTCCCTGCATTATTTCATCTCCCAGTATCTGAACCGCGTCAGCGAACCCTCCACCCGCGCCACCGTTCTCAGTTTCAAAGGCCTCACCATGAACCTCGCCTACGGCCTGATCATGATCGCCTACCAAACCCAAACCTGGGCGCTGCGTTCCAGCGAAAAATCCGCCATGGCCGGCATGGACAAGCAGCAGACCGACATGCACCTCCTCGCCGCCGCCATGCCCTGGTGGCCCTGGATCTTCGGCAGCCTCGCCCTCCTCCTCGCCCTCGGCATCCGCCTCAAATTCGGCGGCGGCCTCACCACTCTCCTCGAAAAGGAATCCGCGCCGCCCACTCCAGCAGGCCCCGCCATTACTTAATGAAACCTCCCCATTTCAGTAAAATCCGTGACCATCCGTTGGATCCGTGCTATCCGTGGACCTGTCAGCAACCTTTCCTCACTCCTTCACCACAAAACCCAGGCTGAACGCTCCACCCTGAACGCTCCTACCCCACCATGAACACCCAACCCACCCGCCGCGACTTCATCGCCCTTTCCGCCTCCGCCGCCTTGGCTGCTGCCGCCTCGCCTGTCTCCGCCCAGACACCCGCTCCGGCTCCCACCGGTCCCTTCACCCTCGCCCCCCTGCCCTACGCCAAGGACGCCCTCCTTCCCCACATCGATGCCCTCACCATGGAAATCCACCATGGCAAGCATCACCAAGCCTACGTCAACGGCCTCAACACCGCCCTCAAAGCCGAGCCCGCCCCCGCCACCAAATCCCTCGAAGAACTCATCGGCGGCATCCTCTTCCTCCCGGAATCCATCCAAACCCCCGTGCGCAACCACGGCGGCGGCCACTGGAACCACACCTTCTTCTGGGAATCCATGGGAGTGGTCAACACCCCCGGCATCGGAGGCGAACCCGCCGATCCCGCCCTCACCGCCGCCCTCACCAAAGCCTTTGGCAGCATCGCCGACTTCAAAAAGAAATTCTCCGAAGCCGCTACCAAGCGCTTCGGCTCCGGCTGGGCCTGGCTCATCCTCAAGCAGGATGGCACCCTCGCCATCGTCTCCACCCCCAACCAGGACAACCCTCTCATGCAGGGTATCGTGCCCAACACCGACCGCGGCATCCCCCTCCTCGGCCTCGACGTCTGGGAACACGCCTACTACATCACCTATCAAAACAAACGCCCCGACTACATCACCGCCTGGTGGAACCTCGTCAACTGGCCCACCGTCGCCAAACGCCTCGCCGCCGCCAAAAAGTAAGCGCCCTCACAAGGGAGCCCGGGGCTCCGGCCCGGGTGTTTCAAGCCCAAAGCCCTGCACCTTCCACCCGGAAGCCCCTACCCTTCCACCCCGGGCGAGGGCTCTTCCAAGTGGAAAATCCTTTGTCCCCGATCCCATTCCCGATTTCCAAATTTTCCAATTTCTAAATTTCCCAATTTCCCAATTTTCCCCCGTCCCATGCGCGCCCTCCTGCCCACCCTGCTCCTCCTCACCGCTCCCCTGCACGCCCCGGCCCAGGACTGGCCGCAGTTCCGCGGGCCGAACTCGGACGCCACCGTGCCCTTCGAAAACCTCCCCCGCACTTGGAGCAAGAGCGAGCACATCGCATGGCACATCACCTTGCCCGGCAAAGGCTGGTCCTCCCCCGTCCTCAGCGGTGGCCGCCTCTACCTCACCACCGCCGTTTCCGCCGGCAAGGACCAGGACGCCGCCGGCCCGCGCTCCCTCCGCGCCCTCTGCCTCGACCCGGATACCGGCAAAACCCTCTGGGACACCGAAGTCTTCCAGGAATCCGCCCAAAGCCCCCAGATCCACACCAAAAACAGCCACGCCAGCCCCACCCCCATCGCCGCTGACGGCCGCCTCTACGTCCACTTCGCCCACGAAGGCACCGCCTGCCTCGACCTGAACGGCAAAAAAATCTGGGAACAGCGCAGCCTCACTTACCCCCCCGTCCACGGCGGCGGCGCCTCCCCCGTCCTTGTGGATGGCCTCCTCATCTTCCCCTGCGATGGCAGCGCCGGCCCTTTCCTCGCCGCCCTCAAAGCCAAAAACGGCACTGTCGCCTGGCGCACCCCGCGCGATTCCACCGCCACCCGCAAATTCTCCTTCTGCACCCCCGCCGTCATCCCGTGGGAAGGCAAAACCCAAATCATCAGCCCCTACAGCGACGCCATCGCCGCCTATGACCCCTCCAACGGCAAGGAACTCTGGCGCGTCCGCTACACCGGCTACTCCGTTATCGCCCAACCCGCCTTCGGAAACGGCCTCATCTACTTCACCACCAGCTACGACGCCCCCGTCACCTACGCCGTCCGCCCCGGCGGCAGCGGCGACGTCACCGGCACCCACGTCGCCTGGACCCAGGACAAAAACTCCCCCAACACCCCCACCCCCATCCTCCGGGGCACCGAACTCTACCAGGTCGCCGACAACGGCATCGCCACCTGCCTCGACGCCAAAACCGGCGAAATCCACTGGAAAGAACGCACCGGCCGCACCACCTCCGCCTCCCCCCTCCTCGCCGGCGACACCCTCTACATTCTCGACGAATACGGCACCACCACCCTCCTCCAGGCCAGCCCCACCTTCAAAAAACTCGGCGAAAACAAACTCGAAGGCGAACGCACCCTCGCCACCCCCACCCCCGCCCCCGGAGCCCTTTACCTCCGCACCGAAACCGGCCTCTACCGCATCAACGCCTGAGCACGCACAGCCTCATCGGCGTTAGCGAATCCCAAAAGGGGTGCTGACACGGGCAGATTCTCATCGCTGGAGCGAACCCATTCCACAAACCAACGCCCCTTGGCGAAGGCCAAGCGGACGAAAGGGCGGGGGCTTGGTTCCGGCATCGGGCTCTGCTGATGCTTGGAAAATGAAGCCCGCTCTGGTTTTCAGGGGACTTCACGCAAAAGTCAAATCGCCGCCCAGCCCGGACGGTGGATTTCATTTTGCAGGGCAGGAAAACCCCACCTTCCAAATGATCCGGCAACCTTGAATAGGGTTAAAAAAACTTGCAAATCCTGTTGGGTCGGATATGCTCTTTCGCTAGAGGTCATATCCATTGGAAATCAAGCCCTTACCCCATGCCCAACCGCCAAATGAAGCCAAATCCCCAAATGGATATCCCACCAGATCTGGTGGAATAATAGACTGTTAGGCGTTTCTGCGCGCACACCATGAACGAAGACAAAAGCTATCAACCTTCGGCGCGCATTCCACGGCGGCGGATGCGCATCGTCATCACGACTGTGCTTATCATGGGCGCCATTTCCGCATCGCTGGCCTATCGCTGGCGCCCAATTAGCGATTTGACACATCAGGATGTCGCGGACATCACCGCAACCATCAAGCAGAAGACGACTACTCCAATTCGTTCCATCACGCCAAAGCGCGGCGGCACCGTTCAAGTGTTCGCAGGCAATGGCAGTGGGCTCGGCGGTCACATATTCGACGTCAAGAAATCCGCCGGCGCATGGCGAATTACACAAGAGACAGAACTTTTTTAGAGGCCCTGTGAACTCCAACGAAACGCCTAATGACCATGGTTATCATCGGGCGAAGCCCCGATGATAACGGTTGTTGAACGATTCGCGGTTGGCCTTTGGGCATCGTCCGGTTCAGGACCGGTTGGTGGCCGGGGCGTCAGTGGGTAAAGCTTCCGGGCGCTTCTCCTCACTTAAATCCGGTTTTGGCTTCCATCGGGTCAGGCTGGACGGGATGTAGGGGGCTTTGATCGCCATCGTGACTCCGGGAGCGGGCTCTGTTGATGCCTGGAAGCAGAGGCTGGGCCTGGATTTCCAAGGCGATAACGCAAAATCCACGGCTTCGGGGCATGATCCGCCATGACCGGGCCCGACGGATTTTGATGGCGTCAGGACCGGCTGGGCGGAAATTTGATTTGCCGGTGCCTGCTTCATGCGGGAATGGCGATGGCGCAGGAGCTTGCCGGTGGCAGCGGCAGCGGCAGCGGCAGCGGCAGCGGCAGCGGCAGCGGCGGCGTGGGCCGGGCGCGGGTGCGGGTGCGCAGGGCGTGGAAAAAATCATGACGTGACCGCAGCACGGACAGAGGATTTCTGCCTTTTTAGAGAGAGACAGCACCTTGTTGCCCGCCCGCAGGAGCTGGCTCACCCGGGCCGGGGAAATGGCAACTGCCGGGGAGAACAGCCGTCCCGGCTGTCCCGCCCGGCATCCTGCCGGGTGCCGGAGCCATGGGAATTCAATGCACCGGTCCATGTATCCTTGCAGTGGGTTCCTGCCAAGGCACCGGCACCGAGTGGGACACCCGGCGGGACAGGCGGGACGCCTGTTCTCCCCTCCTCATGCCGCCGCACGCGGGTGAACCGGCAGGGCAATCAATGGGGAGCACATGTGCGCCCCGCGTGTCGTCTTTCGCGCCGCGCGGAAGACTTGTCGCCTTTCCGCGTAGCGGCTAATTGATCCCCGGGTAGCTACAGTTAGTGCCAAGGCTGAACCTCTGGAATCCATCAGCGCCGCAGTTTGACAGAAGTAGGGTTTTAAGGTGAACACGGGGCGCAGCCCTGGCACGATGGAACTGAAGTGCTGCTGCGCCGGGTGTTGTCAAATGGAGGGCGGGGGCGCCCTCCACGACACGCGGGGCGCCTGTTCTCCCCTTCACGGCTGCCCGGGAGAGTTGGAAACGGCCCCCACCAAGTTTCAGCGCATTCCGGAACAGGTGGCGCATCCGCCGGGCAAGGGGTTTGGCGGGGACGGGAATGTTGGGATGCTTGAGCGCACCCAGCTCCGCCGGATCCTGCCCCGCCCAACGGGCCAGCAGCAGCATCATTTCATAGGCCTCCAACGTCCACGGCCGCACTCCTTTTAACTGGACATGGCCAGTGAAACGGGCTACAGAGGGATAGGTTAATTTAGTAATGGATGTTTTTTCATAGGCCTGCCATCTCCCCCATTCCGCCGCCATGGCAACCCACCTCCTTCAAACCCCGCTCCACAGCATAGCGAAGCGCTTGAGCAAAGCGAACTCGTTCAACAAGACGCGCCATGACAACCCCTACCAGCCGCCCTGTTTCGATGATTTCCCATAGCTACAACACCAACTCCGTGATCGACGCGCGCCCTCGCTGGTAGTGGTGCATGCGCTCATCGTTCTGCTAAACAATATCCGAAATGTCTCCACCAGCAATAGACCCGGGTATGGTCGGCGAGTATTCTGCGGTTGCGGGTGCCGGCGGCGGGTTCGTGTGGGACGAGGTGCTCGAATATCGAGTCTGGTGCCATCCGAAGGAGGGCGGAGACGACTTCTACTATGCTTACGCAACCTACGACGAAGCGCGCGACAAAGCCGACCTGCTTCGGGATACTGATGAGACCCTCGCGATGGTTGAAGACCCACTGGTGTTGATTCTGCAGAGGGAGCACATCAACGAGCCTTCCGAGGGGCGATACGAGCATGTCACGACCGAACGGAATGCAGAGTGGCCTCCAGAGTGTCTCTCCAGACCCCGGAGAACCGAACAAACGATCCCAGATTTTCTGGCTCCAGATGCACCGTCCAATCGGCTCGACATTCTCCGAGGTTTGGCATGATCGAAAACGGACAAGCTGAACACGTCAGTGGTGGCAACGGCGGGTAACACCGGGAGTTCGCTTCGCTCTGGACGTTTCCCGGCCGCCGTGCCACACCTTGATCGGCCAAGAAGACAATCCAATGAGTATCGACAAAAGCGGCAAATGGTGGGTCGGCAGCACCCCCGAAGACATTCGCGATTTCCTTGAGGCCTACGCTTCTGAAGGCTACGAAGTTCATGAGTTCCGACTCGCTAAGTGCGACTGTGGTTCAGACGCATTTCAGCTTGATGCTGATGACAATGAAGGTGTCGCCAAGCGAACCTGCCCAAACTGCCAGAAGGTCCACTTTCTCTGCGACAGCGAAGAGTTTGCCGAGGATGCCGATTTTCAACATTGGAAGTGCGTCGAGTGTGCATCCGAGTTGTCCAATGTCGGCGTGGGTTTTTCGTTGTATGACGACGACTCAGAGATCCGCTGGCTATACGTCGGCTACCGCTGTTCTTCTTGTGGTGTTCTCGGCTGTTTCGCGGGCTGGAAGATCGCTTACGCTCCCTCTAGACACCTGTTTGACAATGTCTAGCGAACTACAATCAAGGCCGAAACGGATGTAGGCAACGGCTCGTATGGCATCTGTCGTGTCATCGACGCTTCCCGCCCGCCGGCACCTGATCCGAAACGCCCAACTCAGCACGCTTTCCGTAAAACGATGATGCTACCAATCATTCTCCGAGCAGACGATGGTGTTTCGTGGTGGCTTGATCCGGTGAAGCTTCAATGCTCAATTGAATCGCCCGACATTGAGGCTGGCCTATATTCAGCATGGGATGCTCAGGGACAGATTCTAGAGGTTGTTCCAGTCGAGCCTGTAGTGCGCAGTCGTTTGCTCGGCATTGAGTCGGTGAGGGTGAGTGCTGGGAGATTGATTGAGACCGGCACCTTTAGCCCAAATGAGCTGGCGACCGTCATCTACGGCCATCTGTCAGAACTTTTGTTATCGCCACCAGCAAGCACACTCGACTTGACCACTGCACTGAACCTGTTATGCCTGTCACAGCCATCCAGTGACTATTGACCGACCAGCATGACTACACCACAACAGCCACACGAACAAACGAGGGCGAGCAAAGCGCGGCTGGTCAACCGCTGGGGCTCCTCTGTCGGCCATGCTTTCCGTAACTTTAACCCGCCACCCCGTTTCAACGCTCACCCCCGCCCCAGCGGTGCCAGCGCTTAGTCGGCTAAATGCAGTGATGGCCCTCGCACTTCTCTTCGGATTCGGAATCCTCATGAATGGATTGCGCCCATCCCCCCTCCATCAACCCGCTGCCCTCCTTCCCCATAGTTCCTTGCATTTCCAGTTTTGAATCGATATGCTGCCTGCCACCCTGCTGCACCCGTGGCATCGGGTGCCATCAACCTCCAGACCCTCTAATTCATGCCATATTTTCCAGATGGGTATCCAAACCCGCCGGTTAACCTGATCCAGAGACGCCCCTCAAAGCTAAAAAAATCTAAAATAACCCCATGAAAGAGATTTCAGATGTTAACTCATACACGCTAAAGAAGGACAAGGACGGCGCGAATTTCAACTTGGTTTTCGGATCTCTGTTCTTATTCTGGACTGCCTTTGATATAGTGACTGAAGTTTACGGGGAGTTATGGTATTGGAACATTTTTTTTGCACTCTTGGGCTTTATATTTATTTGGTTTGGGGTAAAAGGATTACGTGACGTCAGGATGATGGAGAAAATCATCAATTCCAATGAAAAGTCTCCTCCTCCTCCTCCTCCAGCGGCCAATCAAGCAGATCCGCCTGATCCCGATTCCCCGGCGTTGTGAATTTCGACGTTAGGCATCTTCGGACAGGACAAAAGGCCGCAGTTTCGGACTCCGGCCAATCATGAATCTCCCACGAAAAACCGAATGACCATGGTTATCATCGGGCGCAGCCCCGATGATAACGGTTGTTGAACGATTCGCGGTTGGCCTTTGGGCATCGTCCGGTTCAGGACCGGTTGGTGGCCGGGGCGTCAGTGGGTAAAGCTTCCGGGCGATTCTCCTCACTTAAATCCGGTTTTGGCTTCCATCGGGTCAGGCTGGACCGGATAAAGGGGGCTTTGATCGCCATCGTGACTCCGGGAAGGGGCTTTGCCGATGCCTGGAAGCGGGGGCTGGGTCTGGACTTCCAGGGCCATAACGCAAAATCCGCCGCTTCCGGGCATGATCCGCCAAGGCCGGACCTGACGGATTTTGATGGCGTCAGGACCGGCTGGGCGGAAAATAGATATTTGGGCGGCGGCTTCATGCGGGGATGGCGCTGGCGCAGGAGCTTGCCGGCGGCAGCGGCTGTAGCGGCGGGGGCCGGGCCGCGGAAATGGCAAGTGCCGGGGAGAACAGCCGTCCCGGCTGTCCCGCCCGGCATCCTGCCGGGTGCCGGAGCCATGGGCATTCAATGCACCGGTCCATGTATCCTTGCAGTGGGTTCCTGCCAAGGCACCGGCACCGGGTGGGACACCCGGCGGGACAGGCGGGACGCCTGTTCTCCCCCCTCATGCCGCCGCACGCGGGTCCACCTGCAGGGCAATCAATGGGGAGCGCACGCGCCCCACGTGTCGTCTTTCGCACCGCGCGGAAGACTTGCCACCTTTCCGCGAAGCGGCTAATTGATCCCTGTGCAGCCACGGTTGGCGCTATGGCAGAACGTCGGGAATCCATCTGCGCAGCATCGTGACGAATGCGGTGGAGCCTGGAGCGTTCTTGAAGTGCACCCGGGGCGCGCCGCCTGGACACGCTTGAACTGATGTGCGGCTGCGCCGGGTGGTTTTCAATTGGAGGGCGGGGGCGCCCTCCACGACACGCGGGGCGCGTGTGCTCCCCGTTGCTGTCGCGCCGCACTCCTTTGAACTGGACCCGACCAGTGAAACGGGCTACAGACGGATAAGATTTTTTAGGAATGGATGTTTTCTCATAGGCCTGCCATCTCCCCCAACCCGCTGCCATGGCAACCCACCTCCTTCAAACCCCGCTCCAAGGCCTGGCGAAGCGCTTGAGCAAAGCGAACCCGTTCAACACAACGGATGCAGGCAACGGCTCGTAAGGCATCTGTCGTGTCATCGACGCCTCCCGCCCGCCGTCGCCTGATCCGAAGCGTTCTTCGGGAAGTTGGCCCCGCCGGGACTATCCGTTGAAACGGCGGATCACGACGGAAGCGTTGTGGCCGCCGAAGCCGAAGCCGTTGCTGACGGCGACGTCGATTGTGGCTTCGCGGGCGGTTCCGGCGACGTAATCGAGATCGCATTCGTCATCCGGGTCTTCGAGATTGATGGTAGGGTGAACGATGCCATCACGGATGGATAGGACGCAGGCGGCCAGTTCGATGGCCCCGGCGGCACCGAGGAGGTGTCCGGTCATGCTCTTGGTGGCACTGACGAGAAGGCCGTTGTGGGCGTGGGCCCCAAAGGTTTTTTTGATGGCCCGGGTCTCGCAAATGTCGCCCATGGGCGTGGAGGTGGCGTGGGCGTTGACGTATTGCACGTCTTCCGGATTCACCCTGGCATGGCGCAGGGCCATTTCCATGCAGCGGGCGACGTGGGTGCCTTCGGGGTTGGGGGCGGAGAGGTGATAGGCATCGCCACTGACCCCGTAACCGATGAGTTCGGCGTAGATGCGGGCCCCGCGTTTTTTGGCGTGCTCCAATTCCTCAATAACCATGACGCCGGCACCCTCGCCCATGACGAAGCCATCGCGGCTGCGGTCGAAGGGACGGGAGGCGCGCTGGGGTTCGTCGTTGCGGGTGGAGAGGGCTTTCATGTTGCCAAAGCCGGAGTAGCCCATGGGCAGGATGGTGGCTTCCGCGCCGCCGCAGAGGAAGGCATCGGCATCGCCGAATTTGATCATGCGCCAGGCTTCTCCTATATTGTTGTTGCTGGTGGCACAGGCGGTCACAATGACCATATTCGGCCCATGCAGGCCATGTTCCATGCTGATGATGCCACTGCCGATATTGCTGATCATCATGGGAATGGTGAACGGGCTGACGCGGTTGGGGCCTTTGGTGATGAGGTTGGTGTGCTGTTCCTCATGGGTGGCCAGACCACCGATGCCGCTGCCGACCATGACGCCGAAGCGGGTGGGGTCAATCGCCGTCAAATCAACGCCGGAGTCATCCAGTGCCATCTTCGCGGCGGCCACGCCCAAGCCGGCGTAGCGGTCGCAGCGCTTGCCGTCCTTGGGCACTTTGAAAAAGGGGATATAGTCAAAATCCTTCACCTCGCCACCAATCTGGCAGGCATAGCCGGTGGTATCGAATTGGGTGACCTTGCCGATGCCGCTGGTGCCGGCGACAAGGTTTTTCCAGAAGGTTTCGACGTCATTTCCAACGGGGGAGATGACGCCCATACCAGTGATGACAACGCGGCGATCGGTCATGGGTCAGCGGGGTGCGGTGGGTAAAATGCAGAAGGCGGCCGTCCGGGCTCATCCCGACGGCCGCCGTGATGACTTAGACGCAGCCTTTCGCGCTGTCAAACCGGCACGCGGGGTCTGCAGGGAAGCCTCCATGGCCCGTTTTCGGGCAAAGCCGCAGCCCGGAAAATTGCGACTCCTTTTTGATAAAAATCTAAATATTGTGCCTTCGGCGATTGACACCACTACCGGTAGTCTCTATTTTGAGAAATATCCCGCTGCGGGATTCCATTTCTCATGCGCTGCCCCAAATGCCAAAATCAGGATGACAAGGTGATCGACTCCCGGATCTCCCGGGATGGTGCCTCGATCCGCCGGCGGCGCGAGTGTCTTTCCTGCACTACCCGCTTTACGACTTACGAGCACGTGGAGCAGGCCGATCTTCTGATCGTGAAGCGCAACGGAGCCCGCGAGCCCTTTGACCGCGAAAAACTCATCCGCAGCTTTGCCAAAGCCTGCGAAAAACGGCCTGTCAGCATGGAAATCCTGCACGCGGCGGCGGACGACCTGGCCACCGATCTGGAAGCTTCCGGCCAGCGCGAAATTCCCTCCAAGCTGCTCGGCCTCAAGGTCATGGACAAGCTCCACAGCGTCGACCCCGTGGCCTACGTGCGCTATACCAGCGTTTACCGCGAGTTCCAGGACGTCGGGGAATTCATTCATGAAATCGCCTCCATGGAGCATCGCGTCCCCGCCAGCGTCGTCCATCCGGAACTCTTCACCCAACGCTGAGTCCCGCCCCCCCCTCCCTTTTCCCTCTCCACTTCCCCAGCCGCCTCTAACCCGACCTTATCCACGTGATCGCTCTGCCTGCCCAACTCCCTCTCCTCTGCGTCGGACGCTACCAAATCACCACCTACGGCTCCGATTGGCTGGAGGAAAACATCCGCGATGCCGCGCGGGCGGCCGGGCAGGATGATTGGTGGTTCACCCCGGATATCGTCCGCAGCCTGCTCATCTATCTGCGCGAGCGCTTCGCCGGCTCCACGATCACCCTTGATGAACTCACGGGGAAGATCCGGCACATTCTGGAAAAAATCGGGTTTACCGATATCGGCGACCGCGTGGCCCTCACTCCGCCTGCCCTCACGTTATCGCTGGATGACCTCGCCCGGGAAGCCGGAGAGGGCTTTGAACTCCGTTTCTTCCAACTCCTGGATGCCCGCCTCCAGGAACTCGCTGAGCTGGGAGCCTGCGCCATCGCCCTCACCTCTTCCCATGAAGGCGTGAAACGCCTTTGTGCCGCGAAATACTGGACGCAATCCTGCCGCCAGCTCGAAAGCGAAATCGCAACCTTTCTCCGCAATCGTATGGCGTCCTGCGATGGCTGCCGCATCGAACTCCGCGCCGCCGCTTAAGTTCCAACCAGCCTGGCCAGCCGCCCTCTCCCTGCATGACCCTTTTCGAACGCATCATCGCCCGCGAAATCCCAGCGGATATCGTCTACGAGGATGCTGACACCTTAGCCTTCCGGGACATCACGCCCCAGGCTCCCATCCACATTCTCATCGTGCCCAAGCGCGTCATCCCCCGCGTGGGCGAGGCGCTGCCGGACGATCAGGCGCAACTGGGTGCCCTGCTCCTGACGGCAGGTGCCGTAGCCCGTCAACTCGGCATCTGCACCACCAGCCAGGGCTTCCGCCTGGTCATCAACCATGGCAAGGATGCAGGCGAAACCGTGCCCCACCTGCACGTCCACCTGTTGGCGGGACGGCCCCTGTCCTGGCCTCCGGGATAGGCTGGAAAACGGGGAAAACACCCCGGAGTCGATACAGATTGCAGCCTTTGAAGGATGCGGGCCGTCTCTCCTGAAAGACCTCAGCTTGACCGGGTGTAAGCTTTCCGTCATGGTCCCCTGCGCCACCCTTTTATGTCCGGTCCTTTCCTCAGATACGCCATTCATGGTCTAACCCTCCTGCTGGCCACCGCCGCGCCCGCCGCCGTCGATTTCAACCGGCAGGTCCGCCCGCTCCTCTCCGACCGCTGCTTTGCCTGCCATGGGCCGGACAGTGCGAAGCGCGAGGCTGGTCTCCGCCTCGACACCCCGGAAGGGGCCACGACTCTTCTGAAAAGTGGCTTCCGCGCCATCGATCCGGATCAACCGGAAAACAGCGAAATCCTGAAGCGTCTCCACGCCACCGATCCTGACGACATCATGCCGCCGCCGAAGCTGCACCGGCCGCTCAGCCCCGCCGAAAAAGAGATCCTCGAAGCATGGGTTAGGTCAGGGGCCAAATACGAAAAACATTGGGCCTTCCATCCCCCGCAAGCCCAGCCCCTCCCTGCGGTAAAGGACCCCACCTGGCCCCGCAGCAGCATCGACCGTTTCATCCTCGCCCGCCTGGAGGCCTCCCAGCTCGTGCCCGCCCTGGAGGCCAGCCGAGCTACCCTCCTGCGCCGCGCCTCCTTTGTCCTCACTGGCCTGCCACCCTCCCCCGACCAGCTCGCGGCCTTCGCTGCCGACCCCGCACCTGACGCCTTTGAAAAACAAGTCGACGCCCTGCTCGCCTCCCCACGTTTTGGCGAACGGATGGCTCAGGACTGGCTCGATATCGCCCGCTTTGCCGATACCTACGGCTATCAATCCGACAACAACTGCTTCGTCTGGCCGTGGCGGGACTGGGTCATCAAATCCTTCAACGAAAACCTGCCCTACGATCAGTTCCTGACGTGGCAAATCGCCGGCGATCTCCTCCCGGACGCAACCCAGGAGCAACGGCTCGCTACCCTGTTCAACCGCCTCCACCGTCAAACCCAGGAAGGCGGCTCCATCGAACAGGAATTCCGTCAGGAATACATCTCCGACCGCGTCCACACTGCCGGCACCGCCTTCCTAGGGCTCACCCTGGAGTGCTCGAAATGCCACGACCACAAATACGATCCGCTCTCCCAAAAGGACTACTACAGCATGGCCTCCATGTTCGGTCAGATCGATGAAAACGGACTCTACCCCTACTCCATTTCCACCTCCGCCCCGGAGCCCTCCATGGCGCTGCTGCCCCCTGGCAGCACTCCGGAACTGAATAAACGTCAGGCCGCACTTTCCGCAGCCCTTACCCAGGCCAGCCAAACCGCCACCACCCGCACCGCAGCCTTCGACGCCTGGCTGGCGGCGACCGCCACCCTGACAACTCCGGCACCGTCAGAACACTATACCCTGGATGCCATCGCCGATGGAAAGCTGGCCAACTCCGGCACCGGCCCTGAGCTTAAACCCGCCACCATGTCCGGCGGCCAACTCACCCCCGTCCCCGGGGCCCTGGGCGGAGCCATGGAATTCGATGGAGACACCACCCTGGCGCTTGATGGGGTCAGCGGCATCACCCGCCACCTGCCGCTCAGCATTTCCCTGCGGCTCTATTCCCCTGACAAAAAACCCCGGGCCCTACTCCTCCATACCGGTCCTGCCATGTTCTCTCAAATGGCCGATGCCGCTGGATTCGAACTCCTCCTGGAGGACGGCAAACTCCGCTGGAGCTGCATCCACCTCTGGCCTGGCTGCGCCGCTTCCATCGAATCCATTGATGATTTCCCAATCAACCAATGGGTGGAGGTCACCGTCACCTACGATGGCTCCTCCCAGGCCTCCGGCTTGAAACTCTATCATGAAGGCCACCCCGTCCCCACCCGGGTCCGGCACGACACTCTTAACAAAAATATCACCACCGAAACCATGCGACTCGGGGCCCGTCCGCGCGATGACCGCGGCTTCGCCCAGGGACGCATGGATGACATCAAAATCTTCCGCCACCTCCTTTCCCCGCTGGAAGTGGCTGATCTGCACCAGCCCGTCCTCACGGCTATCCTCGCCGCCGCCAAAGCAGGACCATCCGGTGCCCGCAGCATCCTCCAGGATCACTACCTGGCGCGGATTGACCCGGAAATGACCAAAGCCCGCGCCGCCGTCACCACCGCGCGCCAAAACCTTGAGGACGATTTTCTCGGCAAAAGTCCTCTCATCATGGTGATGCAGGAATCCCCCACCCCCCGGCAGTTTCACGTCCTCACCCGCGGCGACTACGCCTCTCCTGACTTGAAGCAACCCGTCGATCCAGCGCCGCCCCAGGCCGTCATGCCCTTCCCGGATACCGCCCCCCGCAACCGGCTCGGCCTCGCCCAGTGGATGACGCATCCTGACAACCCCCTCGTCTCCCGCGTCGCTGTCAACCGCCTCTGGATGATGTGCTTCGGCACCGGCATTGTCGCCACCCAGGAAAATTTCGGCCAGCAGGGCGATGCCCCATCCCATCAGGAACTGCTCGACACCCTCGCTGCGGAATTTACCCAAACCGGATGGGACGTCAAACTGCTCCTCCGCCGCATCGTCCTCAGCGCCACCTTCCGTCAGGATTCCGCCGCCACCCGGGAAAAACGGGAAAAAGATCCTCTGAACCGGCTCCTTGCCCGTGGCCCTTCCTATCGGTTATCCGGCGAAGCCATCCGCGATCAGGCGCTCCTCGCCGCCGGGCTCCTCGTGGAAAAAACCGGCGGCCCCAGCGTCAGGCCCTGGCAACCCGCCGGCGTCTGGTCCGAGGCCGGAGCCTCCGGAGGCGACTACACCCCGGACACCGGCGAAGGCCTCCACCGCCGCAGCCTCTACACCTTCCGGAAGCGCACCGCCCCACCGCCTGGCATGCTCACCCTGGATGCCGGCAGCCGCGAGATTTGCCAGCCCCGCCGCCTGACTACCAACACCCCCCTCCAGCCGCTCATCTTTCTGAATGATCAGAGCTTCTTCGAATGCGCGCGCTCCCTCGCCGCACGCGCCATCCGCGAACAGCCCGCCAGCGTTGAAGCGCAGCTGCAACGCGCCTTCCTGCTGCTTACCTCCCGAACCGCCGCCCCCCCGGAACTCGCCGCCCTGACGGAATTGCACACCAGCCAGCTCCAGCACTTCACCGCCGACGTGACTGCGGCGAAAGCGGTCGCCCTGGCCGAAGACCCTGCCCTAGCGGCCCTCACCATCGTCTGCTCCACCCTGCTCACCTCCGATGCGGCCCTCACCAACCGCTAGCCCGCCATGAACCTGCCCACCTACGACGATCTCCTCCGCCCCACCCGACGGCATTTCCTGAGCAAAGCCAGCCTCGGTCTTGGCAGCATGGCTCTCACCCGCCTGCTGGGTTCCAACGCCAGCGCGGCCGCCAACCCCGGCACCCTGGGTGCCCCCCACCTCGCGCCAAAAGCCAAACGCGTCATCTACCTCTTCCAATCCGGCGGCCCATCGCATCTTGAACTGTTCGATAACAAACCACTCCTCCGCGCCGGCCACGGCCAGCCACTGCCCCGGGAAGTCATTGGGAATCAGCGTCTTTCCACCATGAGCGGGAATCAGAGCAGCCTGCCCATGGCCGGCTCCTTCATCAACTTCACCCGCAGCGGCCACTGTGGCATGGAAATCAGCGACACCCTGCCCTTCACCCAAAAAATCGCCGATGAGCTGAGCCTCATCCGCACCATGCACACCGAGGCGATCAACCACGATCCTGCTATCACCTTCTTCTGCTGCGGCAATCAAATCCCCGGCCGGCCCAGCATGGGCGCCTGGGCCTCATACGGCCTTGGCAGCCTCAACGATAACCTCCCCGCCTTCATCGTCCTCGTTTCCAAAAACGCCTCCCGTGACCAGCCACTCTATTCCCGCCTCTGGGGAGCTGGATTTCTCCCCAGCGAGCACCAGGGCGTCCAGTTCCGCGCCGGCAAGGAACCCGTGCTCTATCTGACCAATCCGGAAGGCGTTAGTCCCCACGTCCGCCGCAGCATGCTGGACACCCTGGGCAAGCTGAATGCCTGGCAGGCCGGACAACAGCTCGACCCCGAAATCGACGCCCGCATCGCCCAGGCCGAAATGGCCTTCCGCATGCAATCCAGCGTGCCGGACGCCACCGACCTCTCCGGCGAGTCCGATGAAACCTTCGCCCTCTACGGCCCGGACAGCCGCACCCCCGGCAGCTACGCCGCCAATTGCATCCTCGCCCGCCGCCTCATTGAGCGCGATGTCCGCTTCGTCCAACTGTTCCACCAGGGCTGGGACCAGCACGGCGACGTCGTTGGCGGCATCACCAAACAATGCCTGCAAACTGACCAGGCCTCCGCTGCCCTCGTCATCGACCTGAAACGCCGTGGTCTCCTTGAGGACACCCTCGTCGTCTGGGGCGGCGAATTCGGCCGCACGGCCTATTGTCAGGGAAAAATGTCAGGCAACAACTATGGGCGCGACCACCATCCCCGCTGCTTCAGTCTCTGGATGGCTGGCGGCGGCACGCGTCCCGGCTACACCCACGGACTGACGGATGACTACGGATATAACATTCTCAATGATGGAGTCCACGTCCACGATCTCCACGCCACCATGCTGCACCTCATGGGCATTGATCACGAAAAACTCGTCTACAAAACCCAGGGGCGCTACTTCCGCCTGACGGACATAGCCGGCCACGTGGTGAAACCACTCCTTGCATAATCCGATTCCACCATGGGCACCTTTCAGTGGCCCGGCAGATAGGCCGTCCGGTCCCCTCGTTTGATCAGGGCATCCGCTTCCGGCATGCCTGGCACCTTCATCCCGGGTCCGTCCCACGGGATATTTTTCTGAAGCCGCAGCGCCACAATACCAGCCAGACCGATTTCAGTCAGGTGACCCCCAAAATCAAAATCCGAGAATACCCTGGGACCTCCCAGACAAGCATCCACCCATTCCTGGAGCTGCCCTTTGACCCGGGGGATGGATTGAGGAATCAACTTGGCCGCAGGATGATTGCCCGCCCAGATGAAGCGTGGATCGTCCTTCATCCGGATGTTACAGTCAGAATTCCAGAGCCCGCACTGCAACTGGCCCTTGTCACCGATCAGCAGGCAGCCATTGCCCGGCAGCTTGCCACCGGGTCCCCGCAGCCATTCCGTCGCGGACTCAGGCGGAAGCTTGCCACCCGTGTGCCAATTCAAGACCACCGGCCCCCGCCCTTCCCGTGCCGGAAAATGCAGTTTCACGCTGCAGGATTCCGCAAAGCTTTCCTTGCCCAGTCCGGTGCCTTCTATTTCTATTTTGTCAGGATAATCCAGCTTCAATGCCCTCAGGGGTAGGTTGAAGGAATGGCAGCAGAAGTCGCCCAGCGAGCCATTCCCAAAATCATACCAGCCCCGCCAGTCGTTCGGATGGTAGATTTTCGTTTTGTAAGGACGCGCGGGCGAGGTGCCCAGCCAGAAATCCCAATCCAGCCCTTCCGGAACCGGATCACTATCCAAAGGCCGGTCCACCCCGCTCGGCCAGCCGTGCACGGGATGCCAGGCATGCACTTCGCGGATCTCCCCGAAAAATCCCGCTGCGATCAGCTCCATGCTGCGGCGCAAGTTATCCGAAGCGCTGCCCTGGTTACCCATTTGCGTGACCACTTTGGATGCCCGGCACAACTCCCTGAGCTGCCGCGCCTCGTATATAGTATGGGTTAAGGGCTTTTCACAGTAAACATGTTTTCCCGCCTCCATGGCCGCCCGGCAGATGGGAGCATGCCAATGATCCGGAGTGGCAATTACCACCGCCTCAATCGAAGGCTCCTTTTCCAGCATCAACCGGTAATCCTTGTAAACCGCCGCCTTGGCAACGGCTTCCCCGTGCCTGGCTTTCGTTTTGGCAATTTGTGCACTGTCCACATCACACATAGCCACCACCTGATGGCCCAGCTGCAGAATGCCGCTGACATGTCCCTGGATTTGCCCGCCCATGCCGGCAAATGCCACCTTCAACTGACGGGCTGGCGCCGCAGCCTGAACCTGCAGGGCCCTGGCCGGGAGCATCATCAGAGCCCCGGCAGCCGCTCCTGTTTTCAAAAACTGGCGGCGATCGGGTGAATTGGAAGGGTTGGTTTTCATAATGGAAACAGACAGGGATGGCATTCGATCCCAGGACACCATTGCCGCGGGAATGCCCTGTCCCATACGCATTGCCTCACGGGACTTTTCACTCCTCCGGTGGAGACCCCAGCGGCCCGCCAAGCCGGGCATCGCAGCTGACTAAAATCTGTGCAGGATCCATTTCCAGGATGAGTTCCGATCCTGCAGCAATCCCCTTCAGGTAGGGGAGCAGGAGTTCGAGCACATCCGGAGACTGGAAATGATCCGGTTTGGTATCGGGGTGCGGATAGTAGATTTTTCCGTCCACCGGGGCTCCCCCCTCCGGCTGGCGCACGCGGACATCAAAGAAGGAAAAATCCTCCGCAGGCTCCACCGGGTGCCACTTCACCTGCCACAGAGTGAGGGGTGCCCTGACCACCTGATAGGTGCATGGGGCAATCCTCACATTGATGGTGCCTCCAAAGTAGCATGAGAGGTCCAGCCCAGCCTCCCGAAAGAAAGAAGCCTGCATTTTCAGAGTGCCTCCCGGAAAACGCGGATCGCCATTTTGACCGGAGGCCACCTGATGCCCCGGAACCACCCGGGCGGATAGGATTTGTGGTGCATTCATGAACGTCGGATTTTACAAGCCATGGATCGCTTGGATGGTTTCCACGGATTCTGTCAACGCCCTGAAATGCGGAAACGCCAGAACCTGCCATCGCTATATGCCGGAAGCCGGGCGCTCAAGGTGCGGGTGCCATTGGTGCTTTGGACAGAGGTGATTTCGTAAAGTGGGGTGTCTCCCAACGATGTCCAGGTGCTCAGATCGGGAGAGCTTTCCGCCCGGAGTATCACCCCATCGGCTCCGAGTCGCTCCCCCCACGTCAGCAGGATCTGGCCGTTTTCGCTAATTAGGGAAGGCAGGGCGGTGAAGGCGTATTCGATGAGGCTGGGGTAGTCACTGGGAGCCAGCGCGTCCGTTCCACCCGGGCTGCCCCCAGGAAGACGGCTGGGACGCCAGTTGACAGGGAGTGAGGGATCCGGGCGGGATCCGGGATTGACTGGAGTCAGGGAAAAACCACCACCATCTGCTTCCGGAGGCCAGGGGAGGTGGTCGTCATAACTGAATTCAGCAATGATGGCGGCCGCCCGGTCGCGGAGGACCAGGTGGTCACCGGTGTTGGACAGACGGCTATCCGCCGCGAACACCCCCGCGACCGGCAGGCCGATGCCATAGCGGGCATTGAAAGCCGCAAGGTTTTCCACGATGAGCACGCTCTGGCCTGGGGCAAGGGTGGTGACGGCACTGCCCGTGAAATTGAATTGGATGCCTTCCGTGAAGGAAACGCCAGTGAGGTCGATCGGGAGCGTGCCGATATTGCGCAGTTCGATAAACTCCTCAGGAGCAATACCGGCGGGGTGATAGTTAATTTCGGAGATGATGAGATTGGTGGCGGCGGCGGGCTCCGAGGAGCCTTGATTGGTGATCGTGATGGTATCCATGCCGGTGGGCGTGCCCCCGGGATCAATCGCCGTTAGCACAAAAGCGTTTGCCCCAGCGGTCACGGGCAGGGTGAGCTGCCAGGTGCTGCCATTCAGCCATATCAGCGGCGCTGGCTCTGCGGGAGACCTATTCCGGGAAATGAGGATCCGGTGGACATCGATCCAGCCGGTGCCGGTGATGGTGGCGCTGGGCTGGCTGGTGGTAAAGTCCACCCCGCCGCCGGTGCTGACCGCAAAGGGTGTAAAAGGGAACTGTAAAGTTAGCTGCGCCAGCACATAGGCGCGGCGGGCGGTGACCCAGCTGCGGAGATTGGTGGCGTAGCTGGCTTTGTCGGCCACTGTGCTGGAGCTGAGGTGATTGATCACCGGATCAAGGAAAGCATTGCTAAAGGCCGTCTGGCAAAGTTGCTTCAGGTGCCCAGCGAAGAGGCGGCGGTTTTGCGGCAGATTCAGGATGCTCCCCAGCCGGTGGCTCCCGGCACCAAAGAGACTGGAATTCGTCGCGTAATAAAAAGCGTGATCCTGATCCCAGGGGAAGAGGAGCACCTTCTGATCGGCGGGCCGGACGTAGAGTTCGATGTTGTGCGCGAGTCCGTTATTATAGGTATCCGCCAAGCCGGTCAGGCTGGTCAGGGCGAAGACGCGCGTCCAGTTATCCATGTCCATGACCGCAGACGTGGCGGCGTAGAGCGAGGCTGGTGGGGCATCAAAAGCAGCACCCAGGACCTGGAGGCGGGAGAAATCATCGCGGGCGGGATTGGTCTGGATGAGGTAGTTCCAACGCCAGCCTTCCTTGCCGGAGCCAAAGTTCCGGATTTCAGTATCAAGGACGGAGTTGTAGGCGTTTTTGAGACTGGCGGGATTCCCATCTACGGTGGAGTTGGGGTAGTAAATGAGTTCCTGTTTGTAGAGCGTGCCATTGGCCCCCTGGTCCCATGCTTCCTCAAGATAGGAGGGATTGAAGCGGGTCATCTTCAACTGGGCCCGCCGGTTGCCTTCCGCAGCACGTGGCGTTTGGAAGTATACCACATCGTCATAGGTGGCTGGAATGTTGCCGGCGCGGTTGGCGATCACCTGATAGAGCATTTCATTGACGCTGGGGCCCAGGCTGTTTTCCAGCCAACCGGTGCCGTCTCCTTTGGGCATATTGAAGGCACCGTCGATCACCACGCTGGTTTGAATTCCACGAAAGGGATGTTCCGGGCCGAATTGGATATTCCATCCGGCCCGGTTTCCCTGACGGCCAAAGGGCGCGGAGCGCAGGCGGACCTGGGCGTCATACCAAACTTCCCGGTCGTTATAGATCACGGTGCAGGGCCAGCGGAAGTTTGAGACACTATGGATAGGATCGTGGAGCGCATTGGCATCATTGAGTTTCATGAGCAGCCGCATTTTATTGCGCACCGTCTGGGTGGAGGTGCCGCCATCGCCTACCTTGTAGACCGCACGGGACGCTGGACCTCCTGCCGGGAAGAGGGAGACCGCCCCGGTATTGTCAGTGGCCCGGACGTAAAATTGCACCTGTGCACCTGTGGTTTGCGCGGGCAGGACCCCGAAGAAGACGCCCGTGCCATCACCGCCCATGGAGGTATTTTGCCATGCCCCCTGGTTCAGGCTGTAAAAGAGCTGGACGGAGGCGGGGTCATCGGGATCAATAGCAGACACGGAAACCCGGACCGCCTGACCGGAGGCAGGGACCAGTGGGCTGTGCCGGAGTCCATCGCAGGATGGGCCGGCATTGGGAATGCGCCGGGAGTTCGCGGCACCGGGAGTGCCCGTTGGAGTGGGCTGGCTGAGGATGCTGGTGCGCGCTGCCCGGTTGAGGTAGAGGCGGGAGTTGAGCTGGGGCGAGCCCCTGAGCCACCTGGCACGGAAGGAGATTTCGTAAGTTTTGGCTGCATTGATGACCCGGTTTCCAACCAAGGTCGTGGAGGCGGTATTGTAAGTGTGTTCGGCAGCAGCGGTGGCAATGAGATGGAGCCACCTTGCCCGCGCCGTCAGGATCCGCGGCGACGTGACTGAGCTTGTGAGTGCCGAGGAGCCGCCATTTGTTTGCCCCTCCGCCAATGGTATCGGCTTCGAAGCTGCCATTTTGAATGACCTGCACCCGGGCGGTGTCAGGGTCTTCAATGACGGATACATCATCTATGAGGGCTTCCCCGTCATCAAGAAAGCCGAGCAGAAACTCGTGCCAGAGGGAGGGATTGTTGCTTCCCGCAGGCTCAGCCCCGGTGGCGCGGTAGGTGATCGTTTGCCAGGAAGAGCGGGCGGTTTCATCGCTGGCGGCCCACGATTCCGGGCTGCGCCGATCGGCCCGGGGATCGATCAATTCCAAGGTGGATCCGCCGCCATCCGCCGCTTCAGGCCAGCGTCCACTGTCGAAATAGGAAACCTCATCGATCAGGGCATCGCCAGCATCGCGAAGGCGGAGGCGTTCCCCTCCATTCGCCAGAGTGCCCTTGAATTGGCTATTTGAAATAACCGATAGCCCCCGGGCGTCATGCTGGTGGCGGCGGGAAAGACATACTCTGCGGCATCGCTGAAACGCCAGCCGCTGAGATCCATGGCCTGCTGGCCAGGATTGTGCAGTTCGATCCACTCGGCAGGGTTTTCGCTGAATGGGACGCTGGCGCGGGGATCGGCGTAGACCGGGCGGGCGTGATAGGAAATTTCGTTGATGACGATGCTGCCAGGCAAGGGCGGAGGCGGGGCCGGAGCGACAGCGGTCAGGCCATCCAGCATCGCCCCTGCCAGATCCAGCACCACATCGGGGAAACCGGGAGCAGGCGTCAGCTTGATGGCTAGGAGATTCGCCCCCGGAAGCAGAGCCGGCGGAGAAATCGTCAGGCCCGTCACCGTAGGGGAAGTAACGCTGGCGACCGGACTTCCGTTGAAATAACACTCGACAGTGCCTTTCAGGATTCCTGTCAGAAGGAGGCGGGCATTCGGCACCGCCCCACTCCAGGCGAAGGATTTTCTGAAGTAATAGGCGGGCTTGGCACCCGGCAACAGGGTGACCGGCACCGGTGGGGCCAGAGGCGCTGCGGTGCCCAGGGGAGCAGGGGCGCTGGTCCAGGTGGCATCGGAAAACCCGGTGGGATTTGCCCAATCCGGTCCTGGGTCAACGCCCGTTGCTTCGTATTTCCAGGAGGAACCATTGCTGAAGAGAAGACGCGGCGGCGTTTCGGGCAGAACGGGAAAGTTCTCTGCCCCCGGAGTGCCGCCAGTCTGGGCGCTGCTGGTCCAGGAGGTTGCGGCTTCACTGCCGGCATCACGGTTGGATTTGGCAAGGCTGGGCCCGGTGCCGTCCGGAGCGCTGGGCCAGGATCCGGAGTCGCCATAGCTGATGCGATCCATCAGGCGGCCCCAGCGTTCGTGCAGGCGGATTTCCTCACCAGCGTTGTCCAGCTTCCCCGCGAATGGCCCCCATGCCCCAGGCGGGCTGCCTGCGATAGCGGAAACGATGAGATAGGCCCCCGGCTCCATGACCGTGCCTTCCGGAAAAGTATAACTGATCCCACCACGCAGGGTCCACCCGCCGAGATCCACCCGGATGGACATTTGGTTATACAGTTCGATCCATTCCGGCGCAGCGCTGGTCGCCAGGAGCACGGGGTCCGGCGGGTGATAGAAGATCTCGTTGAAAGTGACGACGCTGTCCGGGGCAGCCCACGTGGGCAGCGCCATGGCAAGCAGTGCCGCGACGGCAAGCCGGCAGCAGGAGGTGGGGGGCATAAATGAATTTTGGATCAAAGCTAGTAAAATTCATGAACCGGAGTCAATCATTTTAAATGGCCCTGAGGACATTTGCAGAAGCCTGCTTTTTCCGGCCACTCAAGCCCATCACCTGGAGGGCGCTGGGAGCGCTGCAGCGGCGTATAAAATTCATTGACTTATTCTTCCGGATCCATCGAAAAGCAGCTCTTTTTAATTCTGCTTTGGTGAATTTATATCAATTTGCTTGCTGGCTGCCAAAACCCTGCCATGGTTGAATACAAGGTTGGTTGCTGTCCCGGAGGCGCGGTGGTCGCGCGGCAAAGGACAAACCAGCCTTCTAAAAATGACCCTGCGTCC
>CAMDJM010000024.1 GCA_945900785.1 Akkermansia muciniphila | reverse complement strand
GATGAATGGACGGAGCGGCTGACGGAGTTGGGCATTAAAATCAGCATGGATGGCAAGGGACGGTGGATGGACAACGTGTTCATCGAGCGGCTCTGGCGCAGCGTCAAATACGAGGAAATCTACCTGAAAGAGCACGCTACCCTGACAGCCCGGACCGATGCTATGGCGAAAGGTGGCGATTTGGCATCGTTCCCGGACGAAAACCGGTGGAACCGTGCCATGGAAACGCTGGGGGCCAATGCACTGGATTCCTACACCGGCCTTTGGATCGGTGCGGGCGACGCGGCGGCGGAAGGCCAATGGACCTGGGTGAATGGCGAAACCTTTTTGTTCCAGCGCTGGGCTGCCAACAGTCCCAGCATCGTCACCGGAAACACCCTCGACTACGCAGAGGTCGCCGGTGGAGCCGGCGGGGAGATCGGAAAGTGGTATGACCGCACCAGCTCAACCACCCGCGAGGGATACATTCTGGAAATCGGCTACGCCAGCAGTCCCACGGACGCCGATTCCGACGATGATGGTTTGAGAGACGGCCAGGAAAGGACACGCGGCACCCATCCGCTCCGTGCGGACACGGACGGCGACGGGCTGGGCGATGGCTTCGAGGTCAGGTTCCAGTTCAACCCCTTGAACCAGGACAGCGACGGCAACGGCATCCGCGATGGAGCGGACGACGACGACGGTGACACCCTCACCAATGCCGAGGAAGCCGCGCTGGGCACCTCGCCGCGGTTGAATGATACGGACAATGACGGCCTGAAGGATCAGGAAGAGGTCAGCGTTTACCTGACAGACCCCAAAAAATCCGACACGGATGGCGACCTCCTGAGCGATGGGACCGAGGTCAAACTCACCGCCACCAACCCAATGATGAAGGACACTGATGGGGATGGAATCCAGGACGCGGATGAAGACCTCGACGCCGACGGCTTCACCAACCGGCAGGAATTGGAATTGTTCCAGACCGCGCCAAACAACGGGTCGGATCGTTTCGGCATCGAATTTGAATACACTCCCACTGCCCACGCCCTCAAGTTCCCGACCGTTTCAGGTCGCAGTTATCGGGTGGAACGCTCCGTGAATCCCGCCAACCCTGCCGGATGGTCGGAGGTATTGATGTTCATAGGCAATGGAACAAGGGTCACCGTCCCGCTGGGGGTGCCCTTTTCATCCCATTGGTTCTACCGGGTCCGGGTCAGTCTGAATTGAGTCCAGACTAAAGATGAATTCCTCGCCTTCCCTGGATTCAGCCAATTCCCACCCCAGCTCAATGAGGTGCCATTCCAATCCAAGATCCATCAGCCGATAGCAAAAAATTCTTTTGGGGGCCCGCAGGATGATCGGGTGGTCCAAGCGCTCCAAGGCGGCTACCTCCCGCTGCGGGATTCAATCATTTCCTCCCCCATTTCCCGGACGTTGCCGAACTGGATATCCGCCTCCCGGTCCGTTCCCTTCCATCGGAAAGGATGACGGAAGAATACCTGATCGAAGCGATTCACTCCGGGAGATTCAAACAACAAGTTTTCACCCGCGCCACCCGGTTCCGCTGACAGTTGTCCACCGCTTCGGCCTTGTCCAAAATTCCATTGATGTCCACTCCGGAGATCCGGATGGAGATGGTGAACACTCTCCCCCGACCCCTTCGTTATTAATCTGGACTTGGCCGGAGATCGCCGCCCAATCTTGACACTTCTTCAGCCTGAAAGTTGCACCCTGTTGCCTTATTCTTCTTTGCTGCTGCTAAGCGTGCGGACTCCCTTTACGATCCAGAAATCCTCCGAAATACGGAAAAAAGTGGTTTCCTGCTTGATGATCCCTTTTCGTTGTTTGCCATTGCCGGCGACTTGATATACGAAGGAATATCGTGCTATTAAAAGATTTTTGGAGGAGTTAAGTTTTGCCGACTCAAAACCGTTCAGATCATAACTGCGGGCGGGCCATTTCCGGCGATACTCGATGAGGTCCTTGAGAATCTCCCTGGCCTCCTTCCGGGCTTCGCCAAAATACGGTTCGACGACATCCGCGTAACTCCTCAACTCCGCATCCACGTTATCGCCTGCACCGAAAGATAAAAACCGCGCGGCCAGTTTTTTTCCCAGGGATTCCGGATCCGAAGTGGCAAGGGGATACCGTGCCCTGTAACTTGCGGTCATCGCATGTAATCCTTCGGGCCAGGAGCGGCTGAATACCTTTTGGATATCTGCCAGAAATTTATCGGAAGCGGACTTATCAACTTGCGCCAGTGCCATGAGTGCCTGACTGGCCTCCGCCCACTTCTTATTGACTACCCGGAATCGCGCAAGATTCGTCCACGCGAGGATATCTGATGGCTCTAACTCCGCAGCACGGGCGAAGGCCTTTTCCGCGTCCAATGGTTTTTTGAGGATACCATAAACACAGCCCAGATTGTTCCAAGCAGAGGAACTCTCGGGGTCTCTGGCAATGGATTCCTGATATGACCGCAGGGCGACCTCGTGCAACGACAGTTCAGAAGCTGCAAAACCCATCTCGAAATGAGCGGTCGATGATTCAGGGTGCCTTGACACCAGCGATTTGGCGATTCTGAATGCTTCTATCCAATTAGACGCTTTCTTAGCGATTTCAAACCCCTGGCTTTCAGGATCGGATGCGAATTGTTGGTCAGGGGATGGCGCTGTCGGCAGGGTATCGATGTCCTTTTTCTCAGAGTTGGCTTGCTGATTGGCGAGTGCCCCCTGTGACTCGAACTCGCCTTTCGACAACGGTTTCGTTTCCAACAGTTGCTTCAGAGCGCTGACAGGAACGGCGAAATTCATGTTTTGACTTGATCGCAGCACCAGCGTAGCAACGCCGATCACCTCGCCTTGCGCATTTAGGACCGGGGACCCGCTTGATCCGTTGGAGATCGGAGCACTGATCTGGATCAGGTCGCCCATCTGCTTTTCACCCAGGTCGGATCCGGGGCGGAGAGCGGAAACCACTCCTTCACTGAAGGTGCCTTGCATTCCTTTCGGGCTGCCATAGGCGGCGACGGGATCACCCACCTTCGGCCTATCAGGCCCGGCGAGTTTCAACCCAGTCCATTCGCGGGCCTCAATTTCAAGAACGGCGAGATCGTGGGCTTCATCAAAATGTCTTACATTTGTTACCTTGAAGATAGCCCCTTGTGCGGTGACAGCCTCGAAACTTTCGGATCCTCTGATGACATGGGCATTGGTTATAAGATACCCTCCCGGCTCCATGCAGAAAGCTGTTCCCAAAGCGTAGGGCTGCCCATGTTCATTCAGAACATTCAATTGGAATACGGACTTTTTTACCTCTTCGGCGATGCGGCTCCAATCGACCAAATCCCTTGATTTCGGAGTCGCCCCATGGGCTACCGGTAATGGCTGTGGCTTGTCCGGAGAAGATTCGATGGACGGCTCCAACGCTTTTGCTGAGTCGCTGGATTGTGTCGAAGTGGAATTGTTCCCCGATACCGATCTTTCTTTGACGAGGAAGCTTGCTGTGATGACACCAATGGCAAGAAGGAACCCTGCGAATAGCAATTTTGCCTTGTCGCCTAATCCGTGCCAAGGGGCGTGAACGGACGGTTGGGAAGGTTGGGTAAAGACCTGATGGTTTTCCGGGATCTGAAATTCAGAATCGTGGTGAAAAGATGGGACTGGGGCACGGGAGGGTCTGAGAGTAAAGTGATGCGACCCAATGTAGAGCCCGGTTTCTTCCGTAACCACATGCGTATTCGCCCCATCCGAGGCGATGAGGTGACCCGTCGCGTCGCGATCCAATTTAAGCTCGAAATCCTTAACTCCAGAGATCGGAATGGTAATCTCCATGTCTTGACCGGAACCGATTCTGGCGAAACTCCCGCAGTCCAGATTGAACTCAATTTCGATATTCAGCTTGGCGCAAAAAAGCGTGACTGAGGTTGATGCAGATAAAGGTTCGCCGCCCATGACTTTCCGCTACAACAGTATCACAGTCGAATCAACGGAGGTGTTTTCCGTGATCTTTGAGAAACGGGGTCACTTCGTCCAGACTACAAGCGCTAGCGCGGCGACTTCCTTCGCACTCAGCAACGCGAGCATATCTTTGATGACTTCGTCGTGCGTGGGGCCGTCGGATTCGTTTCGGTCCTTCTCCGCCTGCCAAAGTTCGCATAGGAGTGCGGCACCAGCTTTTTTAAGGGGCGGTTGTCTGCGTCCATCGATGCGACCGCCTGGAGTGCGGGGTCATCGAACCAGTCTCTTTCTCATCCTGCTGATCCTGCTGCTCCTGGGGCCATGGCACAGGTGCCACGGCCACTCATCAGTGGGCTTGGAAAAATCCCCTGACTGACCGTTTCCCCGGTCAGGAGCAGATACCATGACGGGGGGACCTCCGAACGGCAATCAAACTGATCCAGCCTTCCGAGGGAAGTGCCATGGGCCTATCGGCCAATGCATGGAGCAGATGCGGGTCATGGCCAGCACCTTGGGAGACCAAGTGCAGGTGCAAGAGTTCGGCACCGTTCAATTCCCTGGTGAATCCGACCCCGTATCGTCTCCAACCTACACGGTAAATGGCCACTCCTCTACCTTGAAGAAGAGCGAAACATACGTGCGCCGGAAGGGCACCAGCGGATGTTCGACGGCGCATATTGGTATCCAATTTTGGTATACCGCCAAGGCCAATTCCGCGTAAACCGTTGATAATAAAGTGGGCCCGCAGGGACTTGAACCCTGGACCAAGGGATTATGAGTCCCCTGCTCTAACCACTGAGCTACAGGCCCGGGTTGACGGGCAGTTCTCTCTTTATATGGAATTTGCCGGAGCGCAAGGGCCGGTGCTGTGCGGGAAGGCGGGACAAGGCGGCAGCAGGCAGCGGGCGGTTTTCGGAGCCCTTGCCGATTGACGACTGGCCCCGTCGGCGTTAACGTGCCTATTCCGGGTCGTGGTTCATGCACTGTTTGCAGTCCCTGCCGGAATTTCCCACCCGCACTTCGCATCACCCTATTATGATCAAAATCGGCATCAACGGCTTCGGGCGCATCGGCCGTCTCGTCTTCCGCGCTATCTGTGACCAAGGCCTCCTCGGCAAAGAAATCGAAGTCGTTGCCGTCAACGACCTCGTTCCCGCAGACAATCTCGCTTACCTCGTCAAATACGATTCCACCCAGGGCCGGGCCAAGGAAACCGTGACCAGCAAAAAGTCCGATCCCTCCCTCGCCGCCGATGACATCCTCGTGGTCGATGGCCATGAAATCAAATGCCTCGCCGTCCGTGAGGGTCCGACCGCGCTGCCCTGGGCTGCGCTCGGGGTGGATATCGTGATCGAGTCCACCGGTCTCTTCACCGAGCGTGCCAAGGCCGCCGGTCACCTCACCGCCGGAGCGAAAAAGGTCATCATTTCCGCTCCTGGCAAGGATGAGGACATCACCATCGTCATGGGCGTGAATCATGAGAAATATGAGGCGGCCAACCACCACATCATTTCCAACGCCTCCTGCACCACCAACTGCCTGGCTCCCATCGTCCACGTCCTCCTCACCGAAGGTTTCGGCGTGGATGAAGGTTTGATGACCACGGTGCACAGCTACACCGCCACCCAAAAAACCGTCGATGGCCCCAGCGCCAAGGACTGGAAGGGGGGCCGTTCCGCTGCCATCAACATCATCCCGTCGGGCACCGGTGCCGCCCGCGCCGTGGGTCTGGCCATTCCGGAAGTGAAAGGCAAGCTGACCGGCATGTCCTTCCGCGTTCCGACCCCAACCGTTTCCGTGGTGGACCTCACGGTGAAGACCGTCAAGGAAACCTCCTACAAGGAAATCTGCGCCGCCATGAAGAAGGCCAGCGAAACCTACATGAAGGGCATCCTCGCCTACACGGAAGACGAGGTGGTCTCCTCCGACTTCATCCACGATACCCACAGCTCCATCTTCGACGCCGGCAGCGGCATCGAGCTGAACAACAAATTTTTCAAGCTGATCAGCTGGTATGACAACGAGTGGGGCTACAGCAACCGCGTGGTCGATCTTGTGAAATACATCGCCGCGAAGTAAATTCCGGTTTGCATTCCGTTATTCCAAAGCCGCCCGGCCGCCTGAAAAGCACCGGGCGGTTTTTTTGTCCTGAAAAACTCCAATTTTATTAAGTTTTGTTGATATTTTAGAAAATGGAGTCCATACTGGAATCGTGAAACTCCAGCCACGCCTGATTCTGACCAGCCTTTGTGTCCTCCTTTACCAGGTGGAACTCACCTCTGCCCAGGTAGCGCCCAAGCCCCGATTCGGCTATGGCAGCTCTGCCCAGGTGCCCCCCCGGCCTGCGCCCAAAGCGGCTCCCAAACCCGCGCCCAAGGCCAAGGTTGTAAAGGAAGAGCCCAAACCCGCCAGTGCCAGGAAAGTGCTGGACAAGCCCAGCGCGGTCGTGGCGAAGACGTCTGCAAAATCCGCTGGGGCGACCTCTTCCACCCCTAAAACCAAAGCCAAAGCCAGAACGGAGACCGTCAAAAATGACAGCAAAAAGCCCCCCAGTGCCGCGCCAGGGAAAAAAGCCCGTGAAATAGCGGTAAACCCGGCCGGGTCCAAAGCCAAAACCAGGGAGACTCCAGCCCCTCCGCAGAAAAAAGCCCTCGCCAAAACCAGCCCTTCCCCGGCTAACCCCAAGCCTTTGCTGAAGCCCAAAAAGGAGGTCGTGTCCACCCGTGCGGCAACCCCGCCGGAGCGGAGCACTCCAAAAACCAGCCTCCCTGACAACGCCCCGCCCCGCACCAGCACGAAAGGAATGGTCGCCGATATTACTGGAACCAAGCCCGCCAACAGCTTCCACTTTTTCGGCGTTCCGGTGCCCCTGCCCAAGGTCCCTGACCTATCCACCACCAGGCCCGCCCAACCGGGCGACACCGTGGCAGAGTCCACCCGGGCGGATATCGTGGACCTCATGGCCGCCCGGCACGCCCTCACCGGTATCCGGCAGCCGGTGGCCCCGCCCCCTTCCGAACCAAGGACCGCTGTGCCGGCCCCGCCCAAATTCGACTCTGTGTCCCCCGACTCGCGCACCATCACCTCCGCATCTGGGCTGGAGCCTGCGGCAGAAGCCACCGTGAGCCTGGACGATCCAACGGCCCTGGGCAGCAGCCTGACCAGCCTCCAGCTTTCCAGTGTGTCCCTAACGCCATATAACACCATGGAACCCAGCATGGAATCCACCCTGGCAGACGAGCCCGCCCTCCCGGCCCCCGTCCTCTCCGCTTCTGCGGAATCCAGCCACGAACCCCTCAACCCGGACTCCGTCACGGAAAGCCCGCTGGAATTTCCCCATCTGAGCGCTGAAACCGAACCCGCCCTGCCTGAAAAATCCCCGCCAGCCCCGGAAGCCAAAGCCTTGGCCAAAGCCGGAAAAACCACCCCCAAAACGGCCGCCCCCGCCCCGCTTGAAGAAGAGCCGTCCAGCAGGGCGGAGGCCGATCTCAGCGAGCGCGAGCGCGCCTTTGTGCGCTCCCTCGCCGAAGCCGCTGGCAGCGTCACCACCGCCAGCGGGCAGTTGAACACGGATCTCCCCCGCACCATTGCCACCGCCGCCAGCCTGATGGAGAACTTGCCTGAGGGCGGCATTGCCACTTTCCGCTCCGCCGCAGAGGAAGTCAAAAAAGACGCCACAGCCATCGTCCAGGACCTTGTGCCGGAATTGCCCATGGAAATCAGCAACGACCTCATGCCCGCCACCCCGGACAAAATGCCGGACGCCCTGCCCGCCTTCAACGCCCCGGCGAGCGGAAAAATTGATATCACTTCCGACCGTCAGGCCGATTACGATCAGGTGAATAACAAGGTCATTTTCACCGGCAAGGTGGAACTCAACAGCGCCACCATCCGCCTCCGGGCGGAACGGGTCGAGGTCTTCATGAAAACCGGCGGTGGCGGCATGGAGCGCGTGGAAGCCTCCGGCCACGTCCTGATGCGCACCCAGGATAACGCCAATGGCCCCGGCCAGATGGCCAGCGCCGGACGTGCTACCTATAACCTCAAATCCGGCGAAATCGTCCTCGCGGATTGGCCGAAAATCCAGGAAACCGGCAAATCCCACATCTCCACGGATCCTTCCACGAAAATGGTGATGTTCACCGATGGCCGCCTCCGCACCGACGGCCCTAACCGCACCATCATCGGCGGCACCGGCAATTGACGGGAAGCCCGCCTTCGGCTTTCCGGGTTCCTCCGTAAAACCGGCCCACTGCCGGGAACGGGATCGCCTTTGCCATCCCCGAAATCCGTGAAAACGGTGCTCTGTCCGGGCCTTCCGGTCCCGCCCCTCCCTGCCCGTGGATTACCTTACCAAAGCCCGCACCGTCATCGACCTCGAAATCGCCGAGGTCCAGCGCCTCTCCAACCGCATTGGCCAGCCCTTCATTGATGCGGTCGACCTGCTGCGCACCACGGTCGGACAAGGCCGCAAAATCATCATCTGCGGTGTGGGCAAGTCCGGCAACATCGCCTCCAAAATCGCCGCTACCCTCAACAGCACCGGCGCCCCCACCGTGGTGCTCAATGCCCAGGACGCCCTGCATGGAGACCTCGGCCTGGTCAGCGCCGGAGATGTGATTCTGACCCTCAGCTACAGCGGCGAAACGGATGAGATCCTCAACCTCCTGCCGCATCTCAAGCGCCAGCAATGCCAGCTCATCGCTTTCACCGGCGGTCCGGCCAGCAGCCTCGCGGCGGCGGCGGATATCGTCCTGGACACCTCCGTCCAGCGGGAGGCCTGCCCGCTGAATCTCGCCCCCACCAGCAGCAGCACCGTTATGCTGGTCCTGGGCGATGCCCTCGCCATGGTGCTTCTGGAAGCGCGGGGATTCCAGCCTGGGGATTTCGCACTGCTCCACCCTGGCGGCAGTCTTGGTCGGGCACTCCTCACCAAAGTCTCCGACATCATGCGCAGCGGTGACCGGCTCCCCCTCGTCGCCCCGGACGCCACCGTCCAGCAGGCCGTCCGCACCATGGGCCGCTGCCGCTCCGGTTGCGTCATCCTCACCAATCCTGACAATACCCTGGCCGGCATCTTCACCCAGGGCGATTTCGCCCGCGCCTTCGAGAGCAATCCGAACCTCGCCAGCGAGCCTGTCCGCCAGTTCATGACCCCGGGCCCTATCACCATTCAGGCGGGAAAACTCGCGGCGGAACTCCTCAACCTTCTGGAGCGCCACCCCGTGGATGAACTCGTGGTGCTCAATGCGGAGCAGCATCCGGTCGGCATCGTCGATACCCAGGACCTCAGCCGCCACCGCATTCTCTAGCCACCGCCGGGAAAAAAACGCCCCCGGGAACACGAACTGCTGGCAAGCCCCCACCGCTTCATGAACCTCTCCGATCTCCTGACTGATTACCGCAACGGCACCACCACCCCCCGGGCCCTCATCACCAGCCTGCTGCAACAACTCCGCGGGGATGCGGACCACGCCATTTTCATCCACCTCCTCACGGATCGGGAAATCGAACCTTTTCTAGCTAATCTGGAATCCCTCCCGCCGGACGATCTGCCCCTCTACGGCGTGCCTTTTGCCATCAAGGATAACATCGACCTCGCCGGCATCCCCACCACCGCCGCCTGCCCCGCCTTTGCCTACACGCCGGAAACCAGCGCCACGGTGGTGCAACGCCTCCTCGCCGCCGGGGCCATCCCCCTGGGCAAGACCAACCTGGATCAATTCGCCACCGGTCTGGTGGGCGTCCGCTCGCCCTATGGCACGCCGGTGAATCCCTGGCATCCTGACTACATCCCGGGCGGGTCCAGCGCCGGTTCCGCCGTCGCGGTGGCGCGGGGATTTGCCGCCTTTTCCCTGGGCACGGATACCGCCGGATCCGGCCGCGTGCCCGCCTCCTTCAACCATCTCGTCGGCGTCAAACCCACCTGCGGCCTGCTCAGCACCACCGGCGTGGTGCCCGCCTGCCGCACCCTCGATTGTGTCAGCATCTTCGCCAACACGGTGGCTGACGCAGCGCTCGTGCTGGGCATCGCCAGCGCCTTTGATCCCGCCGATCCCTACTCCCGTCCCCTGCCGGCGCAGCCCGCCCGCTCATGGTCCGGCGGCATCCGCCTCGGCGTCCCTCCGCCGGAGCAACTGGAATTCTTTGGCAATGCCGCCGCTGCCAGCCTCTTCACCGCCGCCATCGCCACCGCCCGCGACGCCGGGGCTGAGATCGTGGAAATCGACCTGAGCCCTTTTCTGGAAACCGCCCGGCTCCTCTACGAAGGCCCCTGGGTCGCCGAGCGCTACCTCACCGCCGGAGCCCTCATCACCTCCGATCCGGAGGCCGTCCTTCCGGTGATCCGCGATATCATCGGCCCTGGAAACCAGGGCACCGCCGCTCAGGCTTTCCGTGCCGCCTATCAGGTGGCTGCCAATAAACGCCGCACTGCCCCCGTATGGGAAACCGTCGACGCCATCCTCACCCCCACCGCCGGCACCATCTACACCAAGGCCGAAGTCGCGGCCGATCCGGTCAGGCTCAACTCCAACCTCGGGCGCTACACCAATTTCATGAACCTGCTGGACCTGGCCGCGCTGGCCCTGCCCGCCGGGTTTCTGCCCACCGGCCTGCCCTGGGGCATCACTCTCTTCGCCCCAGCCTTCACCGACTGGCATCTCCTGGAATTCGCCAGCCGCTGGCCCGTCCCACACCTGGAAAGCCCGCCCACCCCGGCTCCCGCCTGCCCGCCCATCCATCCGCCCGTGCCCACCCTGGAGATCGCCGTCTGCGGTGCCCATCTCAGCGGCCTGCCCCTTAACTCCCAACTCACCTCCCGCGGGGCCTGGCTGGTCCGCAGCACCCAAACCGCTCCCGTCTATCAAATGGTCAGGCTGCCTGGTGGACCACCCTGGCGCCCCGGCCTGATTCGCCGCACCGCAGGCGGCGGAGCCATTGAAATCGAAATCTGGGCCGTTCCCCTGGCCGCCGTCGGCAGCTTCCTCGCCGGCATCCCGGCCCCTCTCGGACTGGGCCGCGTGCTCCTCGGAGATGGCAGCACCGTGTGTGGATTCGTCTGCGAAGCCATCGCGGCAGAGGGTGCCGAGGACATCACCAACCTTGGCAGTTGGCGGGCCTGGGTGAAAAAGCTAACGGCGGGAGCCTGACGGATTCAACAGCGCCCGGATCACCGCTTCGATGCCCCGCACGGCTTCCAGAAACTTCGGATAGTCGAGGCGCTCCGCCGTGTCCCCCGGTTTCTGCCAATCCGGATTCCGCAGCCCGCCTGTATCTGAAAACCGCAGCACCGGAAACCCTGCTGCATCAAAACCAGACGCCGTGCCCCCACCCAGCAACGCCGGGAGGCCCGCCGCCGCAGCGGACACCAACGGCAGGCGCGTCGCCGTCTTAAACTCCGCCGCCAGATTTTCCATCAGGGGATTCGCCGCCGCATTCACCGTGAACGAGAGAAAATCTCCCTTGTCAGGCCACGGGGCCGCCGGTCCGGCGGGAAACTGCTGCGAACCGGGCGTCTCCAAATAACATCCCAGTCCCTCCAAGGCGACCACCGCCACCACCTTGTCCTGACGAACCTTCAGGCTGGCCGCATAGGCCGCACCGCCCGTCCCCGGCGTGCCCGCCCGCGGCGGGGATTCATTCACCAGGGCCACAAACCGCAGCGTGCGGGCGGAAGCCGTTCCCGCAAAACTTTGCGCCAGACTCATCAGGGCGGCCGTGCCTGACGAATTTGCATCTGCCCCTGGACTGTCCGCCGTGGTATCATAATTCGCCGTCACCATCACAATTTCCGCCGCATGCGCCCCTACGGTTCCCGGCAGATCAATGATCAGATTATAAAACGTCTGGCCCGCTTCCTCATATTCATGCCGCGAGACCGCAAACCCCAGATTCGCCGGCCCCAGGGTGGACTGCAGATACTTCCGCGCGGAAGACAGCGTTTCCGGAGCCCCTGCATGCCGGGGGCCGATGCCTCCTGACAAAGTCTGCACATAAGAGCGCAGGTCCGCCTCATTTAAAGCCCGGCGCACGGGAGCGCGGTTGGAGCGCTGTTCCCGCACCTCATCGACCTGGAAATAAATCCACATGGCAAAAATCCCAGTGGCAATCAGACCCAAAGGCAGGCCCAGAATAAAAAAGCGGATGGTTTGTTGGGAGGTCAGCAAAGGCATGATTGGCAATAGTTACGTCGCCGGCCGGGCCCCGGGCCCCAGACCGGCAAATCATTCACGTTCCGGGAGTCACCAGTTCCGCTCCTTTGATGAGGCGGCAGAATTCCTTCTTTGTCACCTCGCAGCGCATCCCTTCCGCCGGGGCCTCCGGATCGCTTTCCCCGCCCGGCTCCGGCAAGGGCGTCGCTTTGTAAGCCACGGCCATCCGTTCCAGTTTCACGATGCGGACCACGGCGTCCGCGCATTTGTAGAGTTGTCCCTGTTGTAGTTTCATGGGGCAGCTTACCGTTCCCTCCCCATCACGCAAGGCCTCGCCCTGATGCCTCCCGCCCTCGTATCGTTATGATCAATCTCAAAAAACCAGGGAGGCACGGATGGCCTGCCGCTGCCTGGGCCAAACGCACTGACGGGAGACTCAGAGCCGGGCCTGGTGACGGAGACGGTCGAGCAGCACCGCCCCCAGGATGACGAGGCCGAGCACTACTTTTTGCGTATAACTTTCCACATTGGTCAGATTCATCCCATTCTGAATCACCGCGATGGTGAAGGCTCCGATGAGGGTGCCGGGCATTTTGCCTTCACCCCCACTCAGGCTGGTGCCACCGACGACCACGGCGGCGATGACGTAAAGTTCATACATGTTGCCATAGTTGCCGGAGCCGCTCTTCAGTTGTGAGGCCATGATCACTCCGCCCAGCCCTGCCAGCAGGGCGCTGGCCGTGTAGGCAAAGAGCAGCACCCGGCGCACCGGAACCCCGGAAAGCCGCGCCGCCTCGCTGTTGCCGCCGACGGCGTAAAGATAGCGGCCCAGCTTCATCCGGGACATCAGCACATGGGCCAAAGCGTAGAGGATAAACATCAGCACCACGGCGTTAGGCACGCTGAACAGGTCCGCCCCGCGCCCCAGCCAGATGAAGGATTCTGGAATTTGATAAATGGTCTGCCCGGCCGCCAGGGTATAGGCCAGGCCGCTGCCCACCAGCATCATCGCCAGAGTAACAATAAACGGCGGAATGCGGAACCGGGTGATCATCAGGCCGGAAAAGGCCCCTGCGCCGCCACAAATCACCACCGCCGCCAGACTGGCCAGCACCAGCCCGCCGGTGGAAGCGGCCGCTCCTCCGGCATAGTCCCGGATAAAACGCGCCACCAGCACCGCCGACAAGGCCAGCAAACTGCCCACGGAAAGATCAATCCCTCCGGTAATGATCACCATGGTCATCCCGATCGCGATAATGGCAATGATCGCAATCTGGTTGGCGATGTTCAGCAAATTGGCCGTCTTTAAAAAATTAGGCCACCGGTAGCTCCGGGGGGTGATGATTTGGGGCGAGCCCAGGCCTGGGTAATCCGTTTTTATATCAGAAAAAACCAGCCAGCCGCCCGCCGCCTGGGTGCAGGCGATAACGTCCAGTTTGCCGCCGGAGGCCGCCAGTTTTTGCAGAGCCTCCCGGGCTGCCTGGGGTTCCCCACTGGCGGTGGCAACCACTACCGCACCGTTGACCGGCAAATCCGTGAGGAGCCGGGCGGTGAAGGCCGCGTCGTCCGGCTGGCTGGTGGCAGCGATCAGCACCCGGGGTGTGCCGCCGAGGCGGGCGATGGCTTCCGTGACCTGCTGGGCTCCGTCCGCGCCGGCAGGGGATTGATCACTCCAGGTCACCACACTGAAATAAGCGCAGAGGAGCAGCAGCACCAGGCTCATGCCATACTCTGACAGGGTTTTTTTGAGAAAAGGTTTCATGGGAGGGGGTCAGGCGACGGCGAGCTGCATGATTTGTTCCTGGGTGGCCTGCCGGGCATTTTCGATTTCACCGGTGATGCGGCCTTCGTGCATCACGATCACCCGGTCCGCCATGCCCAGCACTTCCGGGAGTTCGGAGCTGATCATGAGAATGGATTTCCCCTGCGCCGCCAGTTCGTTGAGAAGCAAATAAATTTCAAATTTGGCCCCGGCATCAATCCCCCGGGTGGGTTCGTCGAAAATCAGCACTTCGCAATTTCTGGCCAGCCATTTGGCCAGCACCACCTTCTGCTGATTCCCTCCTGACAAATTACCAGCCCGCTCTTCCCCGTGGGGAATTTTGATCCGGAGCTGCTCCACGTAGCGCCCGAACTCCGCCTGCTCTTCCGCCATTATGACAAATCCCCTGGTGGAAAGGCGCTCCAGATTCGGCAGGGCGAAATTTTCCCGGACGGAATGGCGCAGCACCAATCCCTGCAATTTCCGGTCCTCGGTCAGCAGGCCGATCCCTGCCGCGATGGCATCGCGCGGGGACGAAATGTCCAGCACCCTGCCATCCAGCCGGATTTCCCCGGCTTCCCTGACATCTGCTCCGAAGATGAGCCGAACCGTTTCTGTGCGGCCCGCGCCTACCAGTCCGGCCAGGGCCAGGATTTCCCCCCGGCGGATGGTCAGGGAAACATCCTGCACCATCCGGCCCCGGCGGAGCCCCATCACCTCCAACCGGACGGGGCCGGGCATCGTGGTGCGGGCGGGAAATTCGTCTTTCAACTCCCGTCCGACCATCATCCCGATCATCCCGTGGCGTGAGATGCCGCCGATGGGCCGCTCCCCAACATTTTGCCCATCGCGCAGGATGGTCACCCGGTCCGCGATGGTGAACACTTCATCCAGGCGGTGACTGATGTAGATCACGCCAATGCCCCGGCTCCTTAATTCCCGGATGATGACAAAAAGCCGCTCCACCTCATGGGAAGTCAGGGCCGCACTGGGCTCATCCATGACAATAACCCGGGCATCAAAAGCGAGGGCTTTGGCGATTTCCACCAACTGCTGCTGCGCGGTGGTGAGCTGGCGGCAGGGAACCGCCAAATCCAGCTCCACCCCGAGCCGTCGGAACAGTTCTGCAGCCCGCTGACGTTCTGCCTGCCGTCCGATGAATCCGGCATGGGTCACCTCCCTGCCAAGAAAAATATTCTCCACCGCCGTGAGCCCCGGCACCAGATTGAACTCCTGGTAGATGACCGCCACCCCTGCGGCGCGCGAAGCCTGCGGGGATGTCAGGGTGACCACCTTGCCCTCCATTTCGATCGTGCCCTCATCCGCTGGATGCGCCCCACCCAGCACCCGCATCAGGGTGCTTTTGCCGGCCCCATTCTCTCCCAGCAAGGCCAGCACCTCACCCTTCTCCAAACTTAAATCCACCCCGCGCAGCGCCCTGACCCCGGGAAAGGATTTTACCATACCCCGCATGGCGAGGAGCGGTGCCCCGGCACTCATACGCCCATCGCGGATTCCAGCGCCCGGCGCATCACCTCTGCATCCGGAACCAGGCCCGTCCAGTAGTGCACGCCGACGATGCCCTGATTCACCAGCATGCCCAGACCATCCAGAGCCACACATCCCCGGGCGGACGCGTCCTCCAAAAAGCGGGTGCGCACCGGATTAAAGACCACATCCGCCACCACCATGCCTGGCTTGAGCGACTCCAGATCAAGGTCAAGGCAGGCGTCAGGATCATATAGACCGATCGAGGTGCCATTGATGACAATGTCAGTGCCCGGCGGCACCCTATAGCTGCCCTTCCAGACCACCAACTCCGCGTCCAGATTCAGTTTATCGCGCAGGAGAGCGGCCAGGCTGGAGCCCCGGGCTTCCGAGCGGTTCACGATCGTAAACTTCTTTACCCCTGCCAGTCCCAGTTCCACCGCAATGGCCCGGGCGGCCCCTCCGGCCCCAAACAGCACCACTGACTTGCCCTTGGGATCGATCGCGGTTTCCAGCGATTTCAGGAATCCTTTGCCGTCCGTGTTTTCGCCGATCAGTTTCCCATCGCGCCGCACCACACAATTCACCGCGCCCATCAGCGCCGCCGATTCGCCCAGTCCATCGAGATGGGGAATCACCGCAACTTTGTGAGGGAGGCTGCAGTTGAATCCCCGGAAACCCAGAGCCCGGGCTCCCCGCACCGCATCGCCGAGGTCTTCCGGGGTGACCTCCATGTTCACATAACGCCAATGCAGCCCGTGGTGGGCAAAGGCCGCCTCCACCATGGCCACCGTGGGATTCCCCGCCGCGCCCTGCGACATGGATCCAGTCAATTCATGCAGAAAACTTCCTTCGCTCATGGTGTTAGTTATTTGAGGTCAGGATCCTTCAGGGCATCCGCCTTGCGGTAGAGGCTGGTGGGAATCAGCATCTGCGGCGGGAGGGATTCTCCTTTGGAATGCCGGATGATGGAGTCCACGATCTGGATCCCCATCTTCTCCGGGAATTGGATAGGATCGGCATAAATCCGCCCGTCTTTGATCGCCTGCTTGCCCTCCGGCTGGCCGTCGAATCCGACGATTACGATTTGGTCCGCCTTGCCGGCTTTTTCCAGGGCAGCCCGGGCTCCCAGGGCGGCAGGGTCATTGATGGCAAAAATCCCACGCAAGTCAGGATGGGCCTGCACCGCGTCTTCGGCGGCTTTGTAGCCCATGTCCTTCGCTCCACCGCTTTCCAGTTCAGTCACGATGTCCACCTTGCCTTTGCCGGCAGCGTTGTGTTCGTTGATGATTTCGGTGAATCCTTTCACCCGGAGAATGCAGGACTCGGCTTGTTTAAGGTGCAGCACGGCGATTTTGCCGCCCGCTTCGCCCAGGGCTTCGATCATGGCCTTGGCCGCCTCCTTGCCTCCGCCATAGTTGTCCGTGGCGATCTGGGTCACAATTTTAACCCCGGGTTCGTTGCAGGGAATGTCCACCGTAAAGACGGGGATGCCGGCCGCGTTGGCTTCCCTGATCACGGCGACACTGGCCTTGGAATCACAGGGACTGAGCACGATGGCGCTCACCTTTTTCACAATGAAGTCCTTGATCTGATTGCCTTGTTTGGCGGGATCCTTGTCACCACTGACGACCAGCGTCTCGTAGCCAAACTTCGCCCCTTCCGCCGTGATGTTATCCCCGATGACTTTGAAAAAAGGATTGTCCAGCGCGAGCAGGGAAACCCCAATGGTGCCCCTGCCCTTCCCTGCGCCACCGCCCGGCGCGGCTTCAGGGGATTTGTTGCAGGCGGTGAGCCAGACAGCCGTGCCGGCCAGCAGGAGGAATGATTTGCGTTTCATGATAAAATAGGTGGGGATAATTCCGGATCAGTTATTGGAGTCTGCCGGATTTCAGAAATTCGTGCCGCACAGGAGCCAGGACCCGCTGGCCCGTGGAGGAAACGAACGTGACCTTGCCCGGGGCAAAGTCGAGGGTTTTCACTATGCCAAAACCAACTGGGATCTGCACCACGCCCTGGATGTAATTGACCACGGTGGGTTTTTCCGCAGTCAGGGTGAGGGCGGTCACGATGCCCTCTTTCGTCAGGACATTATCATTCATGGAGGATTGGAGCCCGTCGGCAAAACAAGCCGTGACATCCTCGAGTCCGAGACAGTTATTCCTTCCATTCCACGGGAAACCATGCCGCCCGCGGTGCTCCATCCAGAACACCGTGCTCTTGAGCACCGCAGGATCCTTCAGGGCGAACCACACATAGCCAAGTTCCTCCACCGTGGCGGTGATCCACGCGGGCTCTCCTGCGGGACCGGGACTGACCGGGAAGATCTGGATCAAATCCGCAAATCCCTGTCCTGCGGGAAGCTTCGTCAGATCAGCATCCGGAGCGCCCTTCCAAGCCATGGGCACTTTGGTCAGGTCCGTCCATTTCTGACCGGGCTGCAGGGCCTGGTATTCCCCATTCCGGGGATTACTGAACAGGCCCGCGCAGGTCATGCCGAAACGGATTGGGCTGGTGGCAATCCTGACCGATCCTTCCTTGTCCGGCATGGCCAGGGTGGCGTGGTGTCCGAGCGGCACCCGGCCGGCGAAACCCTCAATGGTATGCTTGGAATAGATCACATTCTCCCCCTCCACCAGCGACAGTTCCTTGGTCACCCGGCCTTTCCTGATTTTGGTGTCGAAAGTCATGCTCAGGGTGCTCACCGGGCCGGATTTTGTGGTAGCCCCGATCGTCCACGGCTCGCCTACGATTTCCCCATGGGGAGGATGGGTTTCCCCGGCCACCGTCTCCTGATTGCCCCCGAAGGGCATGCAGAAAAAATCGCCCCGCAGGCATTTGAGCACCGGAGCCGGCATCGCTACCGCTTTTTCATCCTGCCACGGGGAAATGTAATAGGGCTGGACCGGATGGGCGCTATTACGGAAAAAGGTCACTGGAGCCATTTGCCCGCCAGTCACGGTCACCGCCAATTCCACCTGCGCTGTAGAAAGCACCGCACAGGGTTGGGAGTGAAACACGGTGGTTTCCGCCGCAGGGGAGACCGCAGGAATGGAGAGAGCGAGCGACATCAGAATCAAGGGAACGGAAGACATGCGCTCTGGTTTACAAACCCGGGGAAAATCCGTCAACTTTAAAACGGGCCGCATTGCGGCGGGGCGTCTTCAGTCAGTCAGCCATCCATCCATCCCGTCAGCACCGGGAATCCAACCGGCTGTGTTCTGCTTTTGGTGATATCCAACGGCCAGCTTCGACCGATGCGACCAGGTCTCCAACCCGTAGCTCATCGTGCCGCCATTCCGGCAGGAGGCGGGAAACCAAGCAAAGTATCTTACCCGCACTGACGAAAGCGATGGTGCAGACCAGCCAATCCGGCAAAAAGGAAAAAACCGGCAGCAGCAACCCGGCGCATCCCGCAGAGATCGCTAACCAAACCACCATCGGCAGCGCGGGCATCCCTTCGGGGGTGATGCGGTCATGACAATCAAATTCCGTCATATCGACCCCAGCTTGATGCATCGCTTCAAGAAGCTCGTAGGTGTCATCCCCGTAAACCCCCAAATCCGACTCCAGCCGGGCACCGCAGCGAAGCTTCGATCGGGGAACGCCGCACATTGAATCGAAGAGGCCGATGACCTTTCCTGCGGCCTTAGCACGTGAGAAGATGTTCGCCATTTTTTTCAGCAGATTAAGTCAGATACGCCGGAGGCTTCGCGTCCCCCCGCGCCAATCAGGAGGAGAGGTTGTTTGATGGTGGCCTGATCCATACCTGTGCCCTTACCGGCAGCGGGCGGAGTTGTCGAGCGGATCGTGGCGTTGGGCTTTCCGGGAATGACCGGCACTGACAGGAGCCGTTTCCAGTAGTGAGGGGTCTTCCAAGGACCCTCTCCCCGACGATTACCGGACGGCTTGCCAGATGACGCGGGTTTGGGCGTGGTCCATGCCGGGGAGGGTGGCGGTGCGCCGGAAAAGGGTGGGGTCGTTCAGCAGGGCGAGGATGTCCGGCCAGCGCTGCGCGGCGGCTCCGGCGTCGCCGAGGTTCACGTAACAATCCCGGCCGGACTGGAGGGCTTCCTGACGGAGAGTGACGAGTTCCCCGGCGGTGGCGATTTCCCGGCAGGCGGGTTCGTAGCCGGGGCGGCGGCAACTGAACTGGATCGTGATGGGACTTTTGTCATTGAGATAATCGGGATGCGCGGGGTTCAGGATGGGGCGGGTCAGGGCGGTGGCGGCGCGGTTGGGCTCCAGTTCGTGGTGGCGCAGCAGGGAGCGCATTTCGTGACCGGCAAAGAGGTTAAGGCCCATGAGGGCCAGCCAGGGGAATAGGGTGCGCCGGGTGACAAAAGTTGCTGATGCCCCCATCAGAACGGCGATGGCGGGCAAGGCCGGACAGGCATACCAGGACATCAGCAGATTGCCGGTGAAGACGGCCTGGAGAAAGAGACCGCCCAGGGGCAGGAGCATGGCGGCGAGCAGCCAACGCGTTTCCCGGGAATGCATGGCAAAAACGACGATCCCGGGAGCGCAGAGGAGAGCCCCGGTGAGGAGGGCGCTGGCGGTGGCGACGGGCTGCTGGCTGAGGCTTTCAAAGCGGCCGGGACACAGGAGATTGGCCGGATCCGGACTCCGCCAGGGTTGACCGCTCAACAACCAGGAGCGGCTGTCTGCCAGCCAGGCGGGCGCGATGCATCCACCGCCGCCGCGCGGGGCAACCACAAAGCCGCATAAGCCTGCCAGGGCCCGTCTGCGGCGGGGGAGACCTGCACGGATTCGAGCGCTTTGCGCCATTTTTCCGGGGTGGCTTCCATGGCCCAAATGGCGGTCAGGGCACAAGCCAGCAGCACCAGAACGGCACGCAGCTTCAGGACTGGTTTCAGGGGAAAGGACATGGTGCCTTTCACTCCATGGAAAACCCCGATTTGAAATGCAGATTTTCCGGGAGATCAGCCCATGTGTGAAAATTCATCTACAACGAGATCGCCGGCGGCGCTACCCTTGGCGTCTTCGCCGCGTATGGCCGGCACACCGGCTGGAGCCCGTTGCTCTTTACTCCGCTGGGTGAAAACCCTGGCACCACCGCGCCGGACTCCGCCCCCTTCTCCCTGCGCACTCCTAACGCCGCGCAGCCCCCGGTGAACGATGACGCCTCGGCACCTCTTAACGGCTATGAAGTCAACGCCACCGGTTGCAACACCGGAGCCATCCTCAGCGCCGGTGAATCCACGCCGCTGAATATGGACAAAACCGTCTGGTGGACGTGGCTCTCGCCCTACACGGGCAAAGTGACCGTGGACACCATCGGCAGCAGCTTCGACACCGTGGTGGCGGTCTATGATTTTTTCACCCCGCCGTCTGCCCCGCTGCTCTACGGCAGCGATGACAACCGCGGCGGCAACGGAACCTCTCAACTTACCTTCAACGCCACCGCCAACACTTACTACAAAATCCAGGTCGGCAGCAAACCTGGCGGAGCAACCGGCATGGTGCGGCTGCACCTCGCCCCCGCGCCTTCGTTGTTCCTCAATGACGCCTTCACGTCTGCGATCAGCCTTGGCTCGTCACCCTCCACCGCTGCCAATGGCAGCAATGAAAATGCCAGCATTCAAAGTGGCGAACCCGTTTTTGGAGTGGGCCGGACGATCTGGTATCGGTGGACCGCTCCCTATACCGGCGACTACATTCTCAATACCACGGGCAGTAACTTTGACACCACCCTCGCCATCTACAGCGGCACCGCCGTGAATGCCCTCACCCTCGTCCAGGGCACGGGCAGCGCGCCCGGCCCACCAGGCAGCCTCCGTTTCAGAGCCAGCGGCGGCGTGACCTACCGCATCGCCCTCGACGGAAGCACCCATGGCCGCGCCGAGGGCACCTCCGTCCTGAACATCCTGTCCGTGCCCCGTCTGCTTTCCTTTGGGCTCTCCGGCGTCAGCGCGAACCGCAAGTTCAATCTCACCTGGGGTTCCGAGCCTTACACCTCCTACCGCATACAACGGTCCACCGGACCCGGCACCTGGACGGACGTGCTGAATTCCTTTCCAGCCACCGGCACCCAGACCACCCTCGACCTCAGGAGCACCCCCGCCGACGGCCCCCGCCAGTTCTTCCGCGTGCTGCGGGAGTAATCCTTTGGCTGCGTGCTGGTATTTTCCAGACTTCCAGATGAGCATTTGAAGGTGAATCGGAAACCTGAAATTGCAGGAATTAACAGCGCAAATACCCGCGCTCGAATTACGTCCTGAACTACCACCATCGTTTCAACCACCCCCGCAGCCCTTGCCGGGGTTTCGATTTTTCTTTGGAACCCTTACGGGGATTTTTTGGTGGGCGTTTATGATAAAGTCCGCGTTTTTCTTTTTGCTGTTTCGCGGTCACCGCTTCAATCTGGCCATTTGTCCAGTCCTCAGCCCATTCCACGCGATTGTGTCAAATCCAGTAGTGGGAGCGGCACGGTGAGTTCCAGTTCCCGATGGACGGCGACAGCGGGACAGTTGCGCCGTCAAAAATCATTTTCCAGTCGACATTTCGGCTCTTGCGGATGGTCCGGCATGTGGATTGGGTAGGATCATGGCTGAATTCAAAGACTACTATGCCATTTTGGGGGTGGCGCGCGAGGCCACCGCGGCGGAGATCAAAAAGGCCTTCCGCAAACTGGCGCGGACCTGGCATCCTGACGTGGCGAAGGACAAGGCGGGGGCAGAGGCGAAATTCAAGGAAATCAATGAAGCCCGGGAAGTATTGGGGGATCCGGAGAAACGGGCCAAATACGACCGGCTGGGCGCGGATTGGGAGCATGGCGGGACATCCTCCCCAGCGGCGGCAGGGGGCGGAGCCGGAGCATGGGGTGGGCCGGGCGATGGGCAGCAGGGTGCGGACGATTTCCATTTTGGGGGCACGGGCTTCAGCGACTTTTTCGAGCAGTATTTCAGTGGTGGAAGCCGCTACGGGTTTCCAAGAGGTGCCCGGGCCGGAGGGCCAGAGGCAGGCCCGTCACGCCCCCGGCGGGGTGGGGATGTGGAGGGAGATTTGATGGTGACGCTGGAGGAGGCGATGCTGGGCACCGTGCGGCCCATTTCCATGCAGACGGTCAACCGGCAGACAGGCAAGGTGGACCGGCAGGAATTCCAGGTCAGGATCCCCCCGGGGGCGACCGATGGCCGCCGCATCCGCGTGCCCGGTCAGGGGGAAGCGGGTCAGGGTGGGGCAGAAGCGGGCGATTTGTATCTGCGGGTGCGGCATGCCGCGCATCCTGACTTTACCACCCAAGGGGCAGATCTGCGGCATGAATTGGAACTCGCCCCATGGGAAGCCGTGCTGGGAGCGGAGGTGGTGGTGCCGACGCTGGATGGATCGATCAAATTGAAAATCCCTCCGTTTGCAGAAAATGGTCAGGTGATGCGGGTGCGCACCCGGGGGCTGCCCAAAGGCAAAAACGGTGAGCGCGGTGACTTCCTGGTGACCCTGCTGGTGCGACTGCCGGAAGCCCTCACAGAGGCGGAGCGGGCGCTCTGGGAACAATTGAGCGATACCTCCACCTTCCAGCCCCGCGCTGCCAAATAACATATTTCCCGCCATGAACTCCCACAACGGTCCCAACACCATCACTTCCTCAGGAATGCCGGTTTTTGAGCCTGACCCGGAGGTGACGTATACCAGCGAAGTGATCGCCAGCCTGGCAGGCATGGATTCTGTCACGGTGCTGCACTACCAGGAAATGGGGGTGCTGTCCCCCCGGCCCGGTGAGGGGGCGCTTTTCGATGACGAGGCCCTGCGCCGCCTGCGCCGCATCCATCACCTGCGCACGGAATGCGGGGTCAACGACGCCGGTATCCGCCTGATCCTGACCCTGATGGATGAGGTGGAAATGCTGCAGGAGGAACGCAGGCAGCGCCGGCATCTTTGAAACCACCAGCCTGGACCATCGCCCCATGAGCAAGTCCCCTGCCCCGAAGAAGCCCCTTGGTCAGGTTGCGCCCGTCAGGAAACGTGCCGCCGCCCACCACGCGTTAGGGGAGGAAGGCAATAGCCGATGCCGCATCGTGCTCACGGGTGGTCCTGGTGGCGGAAAAACCACGGCGGCGGACCTTTTCCGGCGCGAGATCGGGGAGCGGGTGGTGATCGTGCCGGAAGCGGCCACTCTGGTGTTTTCAGGCGGCTTCCCGCGTTGTGCGGAGCCCCCGGGCGTCTATGCCGCGCAACGGGCGATCTTCCATGTGCAGCGCAATCTGGAGGATGTGCAGTCCTCCCTCTATCCAGACCGCATCCTGCTCTGCGACCGGGGAACGGTGGATGGCGCAGCATATTGGCCTGGAGCCCCCGGGGAGTTTTTCGAAGCCCTGAATACCAGCCTGGAGCAGGAACTCGGGCGCTATGATGGCGTGATTTTCTTCGAAAGCGCCGCCGTGGGTGGCATGGGGATCGAAGGGGGAAATCCCGTGCGCAATGAATCGCTGGAGCAAGCGGTGGTGCTGGATGGCCAGCTGCGCAAGCTCTGGGAACAGCATCCCCGCTTTGTCCTGGTGCGTCATAATCCATCGTTCTTCAAAAAAATCAGCTATGGCCTCGCCCAGTTGGATGCGATGGTCGCTGACCTGACGGTGGCCCCGGGCAGCCCCTTGAGCTTCAGTGGGCATCAAAGAAATCCATGACGCCCCGTTGCCCATCCCAGCCGACCCGGTCGTTCCCGCCGGGTCACTGATGGCCGCCGCTGCTCAGGGTGATGAATTTCACCTCGCGGTCGCTTTGGCCGGGTGGGGTGTTCCAGGTTTCCCCGCTCCAGGTGCCGGTAGTGGAGACGGTGAGCGCGTGGGGATCCGGAGACGTTTCCGCAGTCGTGATCAGCAGCGGATAGTCTTCCACCTCCCCATCCGGCGCGGGGCCGGAAGGTTGAAGGCAGCCTCCCAGGCTAACGCGGAAGCGCGCAAAGGTGGCCCCGGGCACCGCCAGGTCAGGGACATAAACATTCAGCACATTTGCCCCGGCGGTAAGGGGCAAAGAGGCCGCAATCTGATCCTGCACATCCAGTAGGGCACCGGACCACTGGCCATTCCGCGCCCAGTCCACCCAGGCATCCAACCGGCAATCGGCGCTGGCAGTGACAGTTAGCGAAATTACCCTGCCCTGTTGCCACTGCGCGGGAGCGGATACGCCATCATCATCCTCCGCCGGGCTGAGCGCGGCGGCGTGTGGGGTGCCGTTCGATTCAACATTCCGCGCGGTGCCGAGCATGACTATACCATCGCTGGCATGGCGCGCGCCATCTTGTGCCAGAGTGACTGGATAGTTCCCGGGCTGACTATTCATCGTGGCCGGAGCATCGCCGAAGTCCATGGCCGTAGCCGCGACGAGGCGCACAGCGGAGGGTGCTTTGGTCACCGCAATATCCGGCAGCCGCACCACGGTGTCTGCGCCGACCGTGATGCGACCGCTTTGCAGGACACGGCGGGTGGTCTGGTCGCAATTCATCCATTCCACGCCCGCACCTGCGGCAGGCTTAAAGAGCTGCGGGCGGCGGATGGCGACATCGGCGGCCAGCAGATTCGCAGGGCATTCATCAATACCCGGCATCAGTGCCTTGCCCGCCCCATCGGTGTCTTTGGTTAGAAAAAGCGTAACCGCCCAGAAGTTCGTGGTCTCGCGCAGCGCCTGCAGATCAGTCAGCGGCACGCCATTCACAAAATCAAACCACCCGCCCCATGTCCCGCGCAGATCGCCGCCGGTGATCTCCGCGTGCGGCCAGCAGGGCGACGGCGTGGGGTCGCTCCAGTTTGCCAGAGTGTCCAGAAATGGCGGCGTAGTGCCGTAACCGGGCATGCCGGGATCATCGTGCCCGGCGCGGCCGGACACGTTGTGAAAGGCCGGATACGATTCATGCCGCCGGTAGCGGGCGATGGTGTCCACGTCATCCCGCCGCGTCTGCGCGGCCACAGCCTGAGTCAGATTCGGCAGCACCTGCGGCGACCAGTAGTCGGCCGGCGTGCCACAGCCGGGAGAGTATTGCCATGTTTCCACACCATGATTCCGCAGGTCCCAGAAGAGCGTGGAACCCGAGCCGCGGGCGTCGGCGGCTTCCATGATTTCCCGGGCGTCGTTGAGCAGTGTGTGATCAAAATCCTCCGCCCAGTTTTCCTCCCGCAGGCCGAACCAGAACTGCATGGGCGGCAGATCGCGCACGGCAGAGACATCGCTGAGAGGATTGTAAAAATCATTGAAACGCACCGCACCGCCTGTGCTGCTGGTGATGCCCGCCACCAGCAGATTCTGCCCCGGATCCGGCGTGGTGCCGGTGAGCGGCGGCGTCATGGGAAAGCCAAAACGCGGCACATCCTGACTGAAGCTCATGTTGTTCCCGATCTCCGCATTGTGCGCGGCGGCGAAGGCGAAGCGCTCCGGCGATGTGCGCACCCAGTTCAGCGTACCCTTCCCGCCCGCACTGTGGCCGAACATGGACACGCGGTCAGGGTCCACCTTCATCAGCGGATCGGCGAGGAACTGATCCAGCAGCCAATTCCAGCGGCGAATGGGGTAGGGCTCGATAACAGCATTCGCAGGTGGGTTGAGCGCAAAGGGATCCGCGCTGACCATGCCTTCATAGGCGTTGATGCTGGTGAAGGGATCAAAGCCTGGCACATAACCGAGATAGGCCGTGTTATTCCCCTCCGGCACTCCGTTGTGGAGCAGGAACATGCGGTCCTCCAGATAGCAGACAAAGCCCTTCGTGGGCGCGGGGCCGAGCCCGTTATCCTGCGTGCCGGTGCCCAACCAATAGGTCGCCTCGCCATTCCCGCCGTGCCCGCCAAACGCCAGCGGACGCGGCCCCGGCGGCAGGGTTTCCGGCGACATCAGCAGGCAGTGATGCGGCACGCAGCGGCGCGCGCGGTTCGCCATTAGCGGGAAAGCCGCACCCAGTCCCAGCACTGCGGGATCGTCGCCATCCACCCACACATTCAGAAACGTCAGGCGATGCCGTGGCCCGCCCACGGGACCGATCAGCCCCGTCTGCTGGACCTGCAGTTTCGGTGGCGTGGCGGGATTCAGCGTGGTCGTCACGGCGGCCTCCGCCGTCAGGTTCACCGTGGTCTGCCCATAGGGGACTACGGCATAGAACCAGGTGCCGCCGGCGCGCACCGTGTCCACACCCAGGCCCTCTCCGATAGTCAGGGTGAGCGGATTGCCTGACGCATCCGGGATGGTGAAATGATCGTGCGCCACGGTGCCGCCGAAGACATCACGCATTTCCCGCGCGAGGTTCAGGCCAGCATATTCATCAGGAAACAGCCGCGCCATGAGCGTCGCATTGGCTACATTCACGAACGGAGCCGTCGCACGGTAGATTGCGTAAATCTGCGGCGGGGCCGCCGGATCAAAATCCCAGGTGATCCACACCTGCCCGTCGCGCTGATGCGCCGCCACGCCCGTGGCCTGGGACGGGGCGACCGTCGTGACCAAGTAATCCTCCACCTCCCCCGGACCCCCCATCGCCATCCGGCGACGCCAAGCCGTTCTGACTCAAGCGCACCCGCACCGGCACTGTAGCCGCTGCATTCAGTGAAACGAACACCCCGCGCGGATGCTTGCCGAGCCCGTCCGCCTGATTCGGGCGCAACTCCTTCACGCGGATGTTCGCCAGGACCCGCTCGTCCGCATCAGCAAAATCCCCGTCCGCATTCCAGTCCGCCCACCCGTCCAGCCCGGCCTCGTCCAGCACCGCAGGCAATTTTAAATCCATGATCAATTGCGTCCAAGCCCCCCGCTGCCATGCGATGATGCCCTTCTCCGGCTGATGCAGCGCCACCAGGCCATCCTCATCATCCTGGGCAGGGGTGCCGCTGGTGTCATCCCCATCCTCCAGCGGACCCGGCGCGCCATCCGCCTCCGCATCCGGCTGCGTTCCCAGGGAAAATCCCGGAACGATCAAATGCCGTGCGCCATTCGGCAGGAGGGTGCCGTAGGCATCCGGCAGGTCGCCAAAATCATGCGGCTGCGCCTGAACGGGAGCGGCAAAGAGAAATGCGGGAAGAATAGCAAGTCGTTTCATGGCAGATCAACATTGGTTTCAACGCCAGATACCCTTTTTTCCTCATGCTGGTTACAGCCGTTCGGAAAAAAATCAGATCAACGATCAAGGCACGGCCTTGCCAGGACCGGCTTGGGACAAACAAAATTTGCTTCCGGCACCACGCCGCCCGGTGCCATGATGGGATTATCCGTGAAGATAACATTACAGTCCTTTGAAAAGGATGCAAACCCACTGGATAACGGGTAGACTTGGCGGAAATCAGACTTAGGCTTTCCAAAATGATTACCATTACGCTCAACCCCTTGAGAGTGCCCGAATTGGATCCTGGCTTCGTGCCGGCGGTGTTATGGAACCGTGCTTACCGGGAAACGGTGCAGGATGGGGTGCCCCTGGTGCTGGGCCTGGAAGGTGAAAATGGCCGGTTTTCCCGATTCGAAACGGTGGTGCGGCCGATCACGGATCCGGAGACCCTGCGGTATGTGGAGCGGTTGGTGAAATTTTTACTGTGGGCCCGGGGGGGCTGGCGGCTGATCGTGGGGGGCCCGGTGGAGATTGCCGCCGCCGTGGCGGCAGACTACACGCCAGGGGGAGCCCGGGCTTTTGATGCAGACATGATGGAGAAATGCTACGGGCGGCCCTTTACCGTCGAGGCGGTGCCCGCCTCCGCCGTGCCAACAGCCCGGGAAGTCGGCTCGGTGATTGGCGGGCATTTGGGAGGATGCCGCATTGGATTCGATCTCGGGGCCAGCGATTACAAAGTGGCCGCCGTGAAGGATGGAGTGGTGCTTTACAGCGATGAATTTGCCTGGGACCCCCGGCCGCAAACGGACCCTGATTACCACTACGAGCACCTCAACGCCGGCCTGCGGGCGGCGGCGTCCTATTTGCCCCGGGTGGATGCCATCGGCGGCAGCTCGGCGGGCGTGATTGTGAACAACCGCTTCATGGTCGCCAGTCTGCTCCGCAATGTGAAGCCGGAACGGATGTCGGAAGCCCAGGGCCTCTTTGAACGGCTGAGAGAGGAATGGGGAGTGCCGCTGGAGGTGGTGAATGACGGGGATGTGACCGCGCTGGCCGGAGCCCTCTCCCTGAAGGAAAATGGCGTGCTGGGCATCGCCATGGGATCCAGCGAGGCCGCAGGTTTTTTAACCCTGGAAGGCCGCATGACGGGCTGGCTCAGCGAGCTGGCCTTTGCGCCGGTGGACTTCAATCCGGAGGCCGTGCTCGAGGAATGGTCAGGCGACCGGGGCGTCGGGGCCTTGTATTTTTCCCAACAGGCTGTGAACCGCCTGATCCCGGCTGCCGGGATTCCAGTGCCGCCGGAGATGGGCCTGCCGGAACGCCTGCGGCTGGTGCAGTTTTTGATGGGTCAGGATGATCCCCGGGCGCTGGCCATCTACCGCACCATCGGCACCTATCTGGGATACAGCCTGGCCTACTATGCCGAGTTTTACGATTTCCGCCATGCCCTGATTCTGGGACGCGTCACCAGCGGCAAGGGCGGCGGCCTCATCCTGAGCACCGCGCAGGAAGTCCTCGCGGCGGAATTTCCGGAACTCGCCGCGCGGGTCAATGTCCAGCTGCCTGACGAAAAAAGCCGGCGGGTCGGCCAAGCCTGTGCCGCCGCCAGCCTCCCTGACCTGCAGCAGGTGGCGCTGGCAGTTTGAATTAATTTTAAGCTTTTCCCCATGGGGCCGTGGCGTTATGCAATGCGCTGCGGCTTTCTTTTTCCAGCCCCTCATCTCTTTTATGAAGTTTTCCCAAAATGCTGCCTCCGTGCTGGTTCCAGATGGTCAGCCCCTGCCCGAAGCCCTGCGCCGCATCACCCACCTCGGCATCGGTGCCCACCAGGACGATTTGGAATTCATGGCCCTGCACGGCATCGCCGCCTGTTTCCATGCCCCGGACCGATGGTTCGGCGGGGTGACCTGCACCAATGGTGCCGGCAGCTCCCGGGCCGGAGCCTATGCCGCTTTTACAGATGAAGCCATGCAAGTCGTCCGGCGCGAAGAACAAGACCTCGCCGCCCGGGTCGGGCGCTATGGCTATATGGCCCAGTTGGACCATCCCAGCGCTCAGGTGAAATCCGCCACCGATCTGCGGCTTGAAGACGATCTGTTCCAGATCCTGAGCGGCTGCCAGCCGGAGATCGTTTACACCCATCAGCCTGCAGACAAGCACGATACCCACATCGGCGTCATGGCCGCAGTCATCGGCGCCATCCGCCGCCTGCCCCAGTCCAACCGCCCCAAGGCCGTGCATGGCTGCGAAGTCTGGCGGAATCTCGACTGGATGGACGACGGCGAAAAAACCCTGCACAACCTAAGCGGCCACGAAGTGCTGGCAGGAGCCCTGAGCGGGATCTTCGACAGTCAAATCGCAGGCGGCAAACGCTACGACCTCGCCGTCATGGGCCGCCACCGCGCCAATGCCACCTTCTTCAACTCCCACGCCAGCGATGGCGCCGACGCCCTGGCCTACGCCATGGACCTCACCCCCTTGATCCAGGATGACTCCCTCGACCTCGTCGACTACACCATGGGCTTCATCGAACGCTTCTCCGCCAAAGTGCGGAGCACCCTCGAAAAACGCCTCGGCCGCTGATCAAAACACCGGAACAAGCCCCGTCCCGCCGTGTAAGCACTAACGTGGGAATATTCGTCAAAATATACCGGTGCCTACCAGCCAACTTCAGGAGCATCCGCCATCCCCCGGGCTCTGAACTGAATAACCACAAGCTATGTTCACTTCTGTCTCCGCACTTGAGAAGAACCCTTCACCCCGTAAACTTCGAGCATGACCATCGATCTTCCGCCCGCCCTCAGCCAGCTCGTTGACCGCCTGATCGATACCGGCCGCTACGCCGATGAAAGCGATGTCGTGCGCGAAGCCTTGCGGGTCCTTGAGCATCAGGAATTCGACGAATCGCCCGCTCTCGAACCCGCCTTGCTGGGAGGCGTCCGTTCTCCGCATCATCCCTATGATGCGAGCGTCCTTGAGCGCATCCGACAAACGACCCGCGCATGAGCCTGCCCATCCGGATCTGCCAAGAGGATCGGCCTCACTTCGCCGAAGCGGAAGACCGGCTCCCGGATGTGCAGCGTTTCATGGCACTTCAGCAAAGATGGGCTCCTACCTCAACCCGTTGAGAACAGCACGCAGTCGCGGCTTCATCCACTCACGGAAACCCCCGGGCCACTGCCGTAGTGTCCCGCCGAAGACGGGCGCATCCACATCACGCAAAAGGTCCGCAAAAAGGGTTGCGCCTGCCCTTCCCCGTCGCGAAGTTGTGCGCTCCCTTTTTTATGGCATCGCAGACCCTTCCCCGCAAACCGCGCCTCATCGGCCCCCGTAAGACCTTCGCCATCGTGGCCAGCATGTATAACGAGCCTTTAATGAACGGCTTGCTGGACTCCACCAAGGCTGAACTCCTGGGAATCATGCCAGCGGCCAGCGTCCCCCTCTACCGCGTCCCTGGCGCATGGGAGATCCCGGTCTGTGCGGAATACGTCATGCAATACACCAATGCTGACGTCGTCATCTGCCTCGGCATCGTGATCCGTGGGGAAACCGGGCACGCCGACCTGATCACCCAGTCTGTCGCGGACAAACTGCAGGAAATGTCCGTCCGTCACCTCACGCCCATCATCAATATGGTCCTGCTGGTGAATGATGAAGCCCAGGCCCGGGCCCGGGTGTTTGGCGATCAGATGAACCGCGGGGTGGAAGCCGCCCGCGCCGCTCTCAACATGGCGGAACTCTTTTCCAAACTGCACACAGCCTACCCCACCCCCCGCAAAAACGAGGATGAGTAAACGCCGCGAAGGCCGCGAAACAGCCGTCCAGCTTCTCTTCAGCCGCGACTTCACTCCTCCCGGAGCTGAACACGAAGTCGATGGATTCTTCGAAATCCACAGCGCCGGCCCGAAAATCCGCCAGCACGCCGTGGAACTCTATCATGGTGTGGTCACCCACCTTGAGGAGATCGACCGCCGCCTGGTGGGCTGCCTCGAAAACTTCTCCCTCGAACGCCTTGCTGGCGTGGACCGCAATATCCTGCGTCTTGCCATCTACGAGATGTTCCACCGGGATGACGTGCCTCCCATTGTCGCTATCAACGAAGCGATCGAAATCTCCAAACGCTTCGGCACGCCGGACAGCGGCCGGTTTGTCAATGGCGTGCTCGACCGCCTGAAGCAGGACCTCCATCGTCCCCTCCGGGTCTCCCCCAAAAAAGAGCCGGCGGCAGAGCCTCCAGGAAACTGAATCCGGCGGCAAAGTGCCGGTTGTGGCCGTCTTGATCCTGGCGAAATAGCCCCACTCCACCCTGGCCCCGCCAATCCATGAAAACCATCTTCCTCCTGGCCGGTGAGCGCAGTGGCGACCGCCATGGCGCTGGCCTGATGGAAGAATGGCGGGCCAGTTCCCCCACCCTCGCCATCCATGGCCTGGGCGGCAGCGAAATGCACTCCCTTTCCCCTGACATCAGCGACTGGGTCGAGGAGGCCGGCGTGGTTGGCTTGGTCGATGTCCTCAAAAAATACGGCTGGTTCAGGGAAAAATTTGACCAGACCCTCCAGCGGATCCTGACGCTTCAGCCGGACGCGGTGGTCCTGATCGACTATCCGGGCTTCAATCTCCGGATGGCCAGGGCCCTGCGGCAGGCCGGCTATTCCGGCAAAATCATCTATTACATCAGCCCGCAGGTCTGGGCATGGCAGCGCAGCCGCATCCCGAAGATGGCGCGTCTGCTGGACCTCATGATCTGCATCTTCCCATTTGAAAAGGATCTCTACGAAGGCGTGGGCCTGCGCACCGTCTTCGGCGGGCATCCCCTCGTGGAATATCACCAGACCCGGAGGCTTGGAATCCAGCGCGAGCCTGACACGATTGGCCTCTTTCCTGGCAGCCGGCACCGCGAGGTCTCGAAGCTCTTCCCTATCCTCCTCGAAGCCGCCCGCCTCATGCAGGCGGCGGATCCCCGCCTGACCTTTGCCGTCTCCGCCGCTTCCGAAAAGCTGGCGGTGCTGATGCAGGCGCATCTCGCCGCCCATCCGCTGGAAGGCGTCAGGATTGAAACCGGCACGGTGCACACCCTCATGCAGCGCGTGTGTTGCGGGGCGGTCGCCAGCGGCACCGCCACTCTGGAGGCCGCCATCCATGGCCTGCCCTATTGCCTGGTTTATAAAGTCGCCTGGGGCACCTGGCTCTTTGGCAGGATGGTTATCCGGGTGCCGTTCCTCGGCATGGTCAATCTGCTGGCAAAACGGGAAGTGGTGAGGGAACTCATCCAGACCCACTGCACTCCGGCCCGCATTGCCCGTGAACTGACGCGGCTGCACGAGGATGCCTCCGCCCGCACCCAGCTTCAGACGGAGCTGGCCAGTGTCATCGCGGGTCTGGCCGGAAATGGGGCCTATCACCGGGCTGCGGCGGCGATCCTGGAGACTTGAGAAACTTGACCTCTCTGCTGGTTCTAAAATTGGCCGGAAAAAAATTGCAGAAAAAATTGACAGAGCCCTTCATGGTCCGCGATTGATTCAGTAGTTCCACCTCTGCGGAACCCACATTAAATCCTAACTCACTTAACCGCCATGAAACCAACCCTCTTCGTCGCCTCCTTGCTTACCTTCTGTTCACCCTTCGTCCATGCCGCCGGTTCAGACTACTTGCTCAAGCTTGACGGCATTCCAGGAGAATCCCGCGATGCCCGCTATCCTGGCACTATCGAAGTCAGTTCCTTCAGTTGAGGGGTTTCCAATCCAGCCAGCACTACCGCCGGCGGCGGAGGAACGGGCAAAGCCAGCTTCCAGGACTTCCACTTCGTCTGCAATAACGATAAATCTTCCCCGCTCCTCATGCTGGCCTGCGCCCAGGGCAATCACATTCCCTCAGCCACCCTCTATGTGCGCAAGCCCAGCAGCGATCCAACGGGAGGTGAAGCCCCAGCGGAATATATGGAAATCACCCTGACGGACATCCTGGTTTCCTCCTTCTCCTCCAATGCCGCCCCACCGGCCACGCCAGGAGGCCCCCGCCCGCTGCCGACCGAGTCGTTTTCCCTCAATTTTTCAAAAATCGAGTATCAGGTTAAGCCTGCGGATGGCTCAGCCGCCGTAAAGACCGGGTGGGATGTGAAAGCCAATACCAAAATTTAATCCCTTCCAGGAACGCTCCCATGAAAACTCCCTGCCTACACTCCCCGCTCCGGCGGTTGCAATCCGGTGGATGGCTTCCAGCCTTCGCCCTGGCCTTCCTGACCATGGTGGGAGCACTCCGCGCTGAGGTCTATCTGAAGCTGGAGGGCATTGACGGTGAAGCCCCCGCCGGAAGATTTTCCGGATGGATCCCACTCGATAGCGTCGATGCCAGTGTCGCCGCTACCCCGGTGATCCCGCCCGCCACCACCAGTCCTGCGGCATTTGGTCTCAGGGTGCTCAAGAGGCTGGATAAAGCCACGCCTCTGCTCCTGGTGAAATGCTGCCTGGGTGAACACATCCCCAAAGCCACCTTCGCCTTTGTCGACGGACAGACCCCCTATCTGCGGATCACCCTGTATGATGTGCTGATCAGTTCGATCGCCTCCGGGGGCGGCACCTCGCCGCCGCAGGAGGAGGTCAGTTTCACCTATCAAAAGATCGAGTGGAGCATCACCGGACGCGACGGGGACGGCGGCGGGACCACGGCCACCTTCGACACCGCCAGCCAGACCGGCGGAGCCAAGCCCCGCCTGCCCTTCAAGGCCAGCCTGGACCAGACAGCCAATGGCACGCTGAGTCTGAGCTGCCCGGTCGAATCCGGCCACACCTACCGCGTCCGCAGCAATGCCAGCCTGGATGGCCCCTGGGAAACCGTCAGCGAATTCACTGCCACCACGGATGGTATAGTGGAACAGTCGCTCCCGATCAAAGGCCAGGCCCTCTTCTACCGCGTGGAAGAAGTGGAATAACCAACGGCAACCTCCCTCCTGCCAAAACCCCGCACGCCGGTCTGGTCCGCCAGACCGGCGTTTTGTGTTTTAGGTTTTATGTGAGGAGCGATGGTGGACCAGGGCAGCGGCTATTTCTGCAATTCCTTGAGCAATGCCTCCACATATTGTGGCCCGGTGCGCTCCGGGAGGGGAGTTTCCTCCGCTGCCACAAAATCGAGGGCTTCGATCAGAGGCATCCACGCCAGCGAACCATCCGGCGAAGTGCTGCGGGAAAACACCGCCCACACCCGGCTCGGCGGCGCGATTTGCTTCACCTGACCGGAGTCCAGGGCCGCACAGGCCGCTGGTGGGGAAGTCACCAGATATTCCCGGCACACCAGGGGCCGGTCCCGGTGGATGGAACAACTTTCCTCCACCAAAAAGGGACATGGCACCCCAAGGGAAAAATAGGCTAGTCCAAAAGCCCGGTAAGCCGCCTGATCCCCATCCGGCGGACCGTGGGCAGGCAGACCTGATGCCGCCACCTTCTCCTGGGCGCCGGCAAAACGGCTCCGCACCTGCGCGGCCTCCGCTGCGGGCATCGCTTCCACCAGCGCTGCCAGATGGCGAGCTTCCGGCGGGGATATCGGCACCATCTGCCGGCAACAGGCCCCACAACCCTTCGCACAGGAAATCCGGTGTCCTGCGCGCTCCACCCTGGCTACTGCCAAATCCGTCAGTTGATTGGCAAAACGCTGCGCATCCGGCAACAACGCCTCCGGCAGGCAAGGCCCCTTTGGCACCGTGAACGCGATATTCATCGGCTCGCCGTTGATCCTGATTTGTCCGCTTCCCGTGATCGTGTCCTGCATGCCGCGAACTTTTCCGATTCCGGGCGTTTTTTCAATCCTTAATTAAAACCCGGAGCCAAAACCAAGCGCCTGCCGGTCTGCTATCGATGAACCCGCACCCATTCGATCCGGTTGAATCCTGGCAGACCGGCTTCCGGGAAATCGCGGGGGCTGGCATCGTTTGGCATTTTCCCCACCCGCAGGAGCGCCGGCTGGCCCGGGAACTGGCTGCGGGGCAGCCGGGCCACTTCCACCGGCAGGTCTCCCATGGCAGGCCCGGAGGCGGTGACGCTCACCGAGGTCCTGTCCCAGCGGATGGTTAGTTCAACCGGGGCCCGGGTTTGGATGGTGGTGTCCATGCGGTCCACGCCGCCGCCAAAAACACTGACCCTGCCGTCCTTGCGGAGGTTGGTGCGCAGGGTGGTGCCATCCGGCCAGACCAGCGCCAAGCCCGGGCCCCACTGCTGGGCTTCATCCTGGCCATCCTGCCACAACCGCGCGCCGACAGCTCCGGCCTGATCCGGAAGGGACCTTTCCAGGTATCCATACCGGTTAGCCGGCATCGCGAGCACATAACCGTGATCCAGTTTCCCGGCTGCCGGAGCCTGCGGGGATAGCACCGGGGTCCAGGATTTACCGAGGCCCTTGGAAAAATCGTCCTCCATGAGGACTGCTCCAAGGGCTTGCGGAGCCGCAGCGGCTTCGATCGGGTGATCGGCCTCATCAATGATGAAGACAACCCCGGCGTAAGGCTTCAGCAGAGGCATTTGGTCTGCGCTGCGCAGCGCGGCCAACTGCTTCATCCCAACCAGGGGAGGAAAGTAGAACTTCGCCCTGGCTGGATCCCGGCCGAGGGCGGCCCAATCGATTTGCAGGGCAGCGGCTTTGGGGTCCTTGGAAAAGTTAGCCACGGCGACGAGGGTCGCCTGTGGTTTTTTCCAGACCGTGGCTTTGACCATGGGATCAGCGCTGCGGACCGGACATTCCTGGCCCGCCCACCAGCCGATGAATTCCGCGTCCCTGACGCCAAAATCATCCCAAAGCTGCCAGACTTCGCGGGGTTCCCCGCCCCAGCCGAGCCGACCAGTGCAGCCATGGACAAGGCCCAGCCATGGGTTTCCGCCGCCTTCCAACATTTCCCCCATCAGCCCAAACGGAATGCCGCTCAGTTCCACCAGGAAATGCTCCGGCGGCGGCCCACTGTAATGATGGCCTTCCCCAAACCAGAGCCGGTCCACAAAAGGCATGGAGTCCATAAAAATGTTCGGACAATGCGCCCAGGCCCCACCTTCGTGGAATTCGTTCCAGGAATGCAGATCGATCAAACCGCCGCGCGGACTATAGCGGTCCAGCACCTTGCGGGCCCGCAGCATGATCGCGCGGTCATAGGCGATATCATCCAGATAGATCCCATCACAGCCGGCATTTTCACAAAGCCAGCGCAGGCCCTCAATGTAATAGTTATGGAACCGGCTCATCGGCTGGGTCAGGAAGCTGACATCCTGCACGGTGGGCTCATACCAGGCCTGCCAATAGTCCCCGGCGAGATGCTCCTCGCCCCAGGGATGGCCGCCGCCTTTCCCTGACATGAGGATTTCGTTCCCCATGCTGCGGAAGGCGAAGAGTTCCGGGCACCAGTTGGAGAGTTCCCGCACGGTGTAATAATACTTCGCCCGCATCCCCCGCTGGTGGGCGGCATCGCTGAAGGCGCGCAGCTTTTCCCAGGTCAGGAAGGGATAGTTGATATAGGGATTGAGGGAATTGCCCTGGTGGATGTTGATGATGTTGGCCCCATTGGTTTTGGCTCCATCAAGGTATTTGTTGAAATCCGCCGGCACCTGGCCGGTGTGGTAGTAACGGTCAGTCCACTGCTCCGCAGTGCGGAGCGGATGGAATGGCGTGATAAGCAGATCAAAATCAAAGTGCAGGGGCTGGCCCGGCTCCAGGGTGAAGGCCCCACTCAGGCAGTCCAGGGTGCTGCCTGCACCGCTGGAACGCAGGGTCATGCCGCCGGTGCCGCCGGCATTCCATGAGGGCGGATCGTTCAGGGGACGGCGCTTGTAGTGGATGTTCACACTGGGCCGGATGTAGTTATCCGAGCGGAGCTGCAGCCTCAGGCCGCCATTCACCGCGCCCAGCCAGACACTGTCCTGGTTCTTTTCCGCCACGTCCCAGCGCCAGTCGAAGGAGCCCGGATTTCGCCCGGTTTCCTGCTGGAGACCGAGCAGATAGCCGGAAGTGGCGGCGGTGCGCCCGACCTTGAGTCCGGCCTGCTTCACCCGCAGGGCGGTGTCTCCTGCGCTGAGGGCGATGCGGTAGTGCACGGAGCCATCAAACTCCATACTCCCTGACAACAGCGCACGGGCTCCTCCTCCCTGCCATTGGGAGGTCCAGGAAATCACTCCGGGAGATTGCCGGGTGATGGCAAAGCCGCTGCCCTGCATCGCGGTGGCGGGGCCCTCAGCTGGCTGCAGGCTGAATTGCACCGGAGCCTGGAGCAGCTCCAGGGTTGCCTGCGGCAGGATCCGGGTCACGGCCTGGTTGTAAAAGCTTCTGACCTGCACCGGCAGGCCGTCTTCTCCCAATTCCAATTCCCGCCCCAGACAGCGGATGGTGCGGCCATGAAGCGTCAGGGGTGGATAACCTTTGACGGGCTCATCATCCACCGCCGTGGTGGAGTTCAGCCAGCGCAGGCGGGAGAGGCTGCGGGGATCCGAATCCCCATGATCCCCGAGTAGCAGTCCGGCGGCAGAAATTTCCAGTTGAAGGCCTGACAGTTTATTGGAATTCCCGCCCGCAGTCACTTCCACTGAAAAAACCTGACTCCCCGGCTGAGCGGGCATGGCGAGCGAAAACCAAACCGGCTTCACCTGCCCTTTCGCCACCGTCAGCGGAACCAGGGAGGTTTTTCCATTCCAGTCCGTCTGTTCCGTGCTCAGACACTGGATATTTTTAGGGTCGACCCATCCTGACTGAGGCGCACCGGAAGAGGTAAAGCTGATCTTCACCTGCTCCAAATCCCGCTCCGGCGACCACAGGACGATGGGAAAGACGAGGGCCTCGCCCGGACGGGCGCCCAGGCTCACCGTGCCCGGCCTGGCACTGGCCGCCATGAGATAGGAAACCCGGTCCGGCATCCTGACGCTCTTCCCCTTACCGGGCACAAACAGGGCCACCCCCTGCGGCCATGATTCCATCATGGCCTTGGTTTCCCCGCTGGTGGCGATGACTTCCATCTCCGTCCAGGCGTCCTGGGCACTGATGGCCTCCCAGCGCACCACAGAGGCTGCGGCCGCCGGAGCCTGGGCGGCCCCGCGCAGCCAGGATTCGTCTGCCGCAGAGGAGGGTGCCAGGTATTTTCCAACCGGAAAGGCTCCACCTCCGATTTCTGCCGGGAGGAAATAAACGGCATACTCCCCAAGCCCGCAGGTCGGCTCAAAAACGAGGTTTCCCTCCACATTGTTCAGCAGATCCACCCGGACATTGTGGACCACCTTGCCGGATTTCAACTCCTGGACGATCACGGCCTTTTTTTCCGGATCGCGGTCCGGTCTCCGCCATTCCAGGTGCGCTCCCACCACGGGCGTGCCCTGCGGAAGTTCAGCCACCCTGACAATGACCCGGTGGGTGCCCAAAGCCCGCGGCCATGGCTGATCCACCGGCTGCCAATCCGGCACGGCAAGAGCTACAGACGTAAGGAACAGCAGGGCGGAAAGAACGCATTTCATCCTGACCTGAACGTGCCGCGCGAATGGCCCGTTTCGAATGCATCAGGGAACTTCTGATACTTTTTCAAGCGCACCACCATTCCGTTCTCCGCCGGAGGCGGGGGATTTTTCCATGCGGACAGGCCGGCAGACCCCCAACGGATCAAGCGTTAGGGCTCCACAATGAACAGGGCCATGGTCACGCTCCAGGCTTCCTCAAGGGTCATTTTTTTCATCTCGTGACCGGGGCCCCAGGAATCTGAATAATAGATCAGCCGCGCCTTGGGGTCGTAACCCAGGATGATGCGCATGTGTCCGCCGGACATGGATTCGGGCGGACGTCCCGAACGCTTTTCCTCCGGCTCGGGTTTCTCCTCAGGTTTGGGTTTTTCTTCTTCCTTGGGCTTCTCCTCCTCCTTGGGTTTATCGGCATCCTCCGGCTTCTCCCCGTCCTTGGGTTTGTCCGCGTCCTTGGGTTTCTCCTCCTCACTGTCACTGTCACTGTCACTGTCACTGTCACTGTCTTCCTTGTCGCGGTTGGCCTCATAGCTGTCTTCGAGCCGCTCTTCCCAGAACATGCCCAATTGAAGCGCCCACATCACTGGGATGCCGGCGTTCACGCTGCGGGCGACCTCTGAGCAAAACTTGTTGAATCCGGAATCCCTGGAGCGCATGCCTTTAAAGACCTCTGGATCCATTTCCCGGTAAAGCTCGTGAATGTTGGTTTGTTTCAGGTCGATAGTGCCCATTCCGGCCTTTTTGGCCTCACGGTTATAAGCGTTCCCCATGGAGCGGTAGTCCTTGGTTTCCATGAAGACGGGCTCGCGGCTGTGCAATCCAGTGCGGACGGCCATCTTATGCACGGCATCCTTCATGCCGCTGGGAGAGGTGCCGAAGTGGCCGTTGGCATTCGCCAGATCTGCGAGGTCATGCATGTCCACCTGGCTGCCATAATAACGCATGACCCGCTCAAAGGAAGCCACCGCGCAATAGCCCTTGCTGCCCTGATCCACCATGGGGATGCCTTCAATCCACACCTTGCCTCCATCCTTTTTCACATTTTTCACCAGGGAGGGCCGGCTGATGTTCACTTTAACGGTGTTTTGCTGTGCTCCCATCAACTGGGAGGCAGGCAAAATGCGGATACGGACAAACTCAGCATGGGCATACCAGATCCAACCATCCCGCTCCTCTTCGGGCACCCAGAGATGTTCCATCATATACAGGGCTTTTTTCGTGCTCCACACGAGTCCATCCGCCTTGGAGATGGTCTCATTTTTTTTGCGGGGCGCTTCCGTCACTTTGGTGACCGCTTTGAGCAGGCCGGTCGCCAGATTGATGGCTTTTCTGTAAGGGCCTTCCTTGATCAGGCCATCGTCACCCTTGTTGAGCAGGGAGATCAGCACGGCAGAAATTTTGTCGCCCTTGAAGGAAACGATGGTTTCCCCGCATTCCTCGTTTCTCAGCTTGATGTTGAGCCGGTCAGGATTGAAGCGGGCGCGGTGTTTGTCCTTGTCCAGCCAGGCATAGGTGCCCTTGGGAAATTGTTTTTCAAAATCAGCCCGCGTCGCCGTCAGCACGTCAGGCTGGTCAAAAAACCAGTCCATGGACACATCCTTCTTCACCCCCATCCTCCGGATCACAATATCCTGCTGCATCTCTCCACCCTCCGGGGCTGCGGTAAGCTGGCCCACCCCACATCCGCACGATAAGACAAAAATCAGAAATTTCTTCATACGGAGCCCGACCCTAGGTCGATTCCGCCATTTTGCCAAATACTATCTGATGAAAATGGGTATTTTTTTTCCTCCTCCATCACTGGAGACGCACTCACTGGAACAGAAGCCGGCCCGGGAACCGGCACCATTCGGACGGGATGGTCCAGGACTTCAAATTCAGAAGGATCTTCTGTAATGAAGGGATCCACCGTTTCCATGGGTTTGGCGGGGCGGGTGGGCGTGACATGCGGCGAAGTCACGATGGTTTCCATGCGGCCTGGTTTCCAAGGCAAATCCAACACCCATTTCCGGTCCTTCAAATAAAGCACCAAACCAGCGCACATGCCTCCAGTGGCCACCAGCATGGTGACCCTGGCGACTTGAAAGCCCTTGGAATCAAGGAAACGGCCTGCCGCCCGGTCGAGGGAATTTTGGCGGGACTGGCGGCGGTGCTCTTCCAGGTGCCGCTCTTTCCAGGAGTCATCCAATGGCTCCCCGGATTGAGGAATGGTCAGTTTCGCCTGAAAGCCCGCAACCTCCAGCTTGCTGTTGAGCGGTTTCAAATGGCTTGGGGCGGCAGATCGTGGCACCAAAGAACCAACGGGCGCAGCATGCGCCATGGATTGGGAGGATTCGTCCATCTACCCCGGCACTGGAATGGACTCCGTTTCAACGACCGGAGGCTCATGGAACCGGTCCAGCGGCGGCAGGAAAAAGGGCGCGGAGGCCGGCGCGGGAGCCGCCGCCATGGGAAGCGGGGCCTTGATGCGCTCGCCACAGCAGGGACAAGGTCCTTCCACCCCTTGTAGCGCCAGCGGCACACTCAATTCCGTAAGGCAGGCACCACAATTAAAAAAAAGCATGTCGGCGGAGGGAGAAGTCGTGCGCATGAATAGAGTGAGGGCTCTTATTTCGTTCTGTCCACTAAAATTACTGCTTATTCTGAATATTTATAGAAATGAAGCAAAGCCCAGTAAATTCAAATTTCCATAATTTTTGTTGCCAAAATTATCAATATAATGGAGATTATCAGAAAATCCGTCCAAATGCCCAACTCCACTCCTGCTATTCTATTGCGAATGCCCTGTCCGGCATGCCATGGAATCGTGGAAGTCGCGATACGGCCGAAAGGCCACGCCCCCTGTCCCCAGTGTTTAGCGGACATCCCCTGGCCTGATCTCAACGGGGAAAAGCCTGGACCAGCGGGAGATAGAGCCCCGCTGGATGGCAACCGGCGGAATCTGAAGGTGCGCACACCCGCCATGCCCGGCAGCCGGGCGGGAATGGCCGCCAGCAAGGAGCCCCCCCGGCTCCCCAAACCAGGGGACCCGCCCGCCGTAACCTCAGGCCCAGCTTCTGCCCCGCCTTGCGCTCCGATGGCGGCACCAGAAGAACTGACGATTGGCTACAGTGCGCCTCCCCTTTTCGCTGCCTTGGCTCAGAAGGCGACTCTCCGGGCTTCGGATCCCAATCCCACTTGCTCCATGGCCGCCGTGCCGGTGCATGAAGTCCCAACCCAGCCCACGGCAGTCCCTTTCCATGCGAAATCCCCCTCCCCACCGCCCGCCCCGGGCCAAACCTACCCTGCGGCAAAGAGTGCGTCCCTTCCTCCCCGTAGCGGCAGCGGCGCTGGCCTGTTCCGCCGCCATCACCGCCTGGCGGGTCTGGCCGGCCACCCAATCCTTCAGTGATATTGTAGAGCCGGGTGCGGAACTGCTCTATCACTACCGTCCCACTGTCATGGGAGCCGTAGCCACGCCGCCCGGACCGCACAATCAGGAGGCCTATGAGGAATTCGCCGCCGAGGGATTTCACTTTAATGCACCCACCGACTACTGGGAGCGCGTCAGTGGTCCAGCCTCCCCCTTTTGCCTGCTCCAGCCAGCCTTTACGCTCCAGCGCAGCGAATCCTCCCCGCCATCGGATTTCGGCGTAGGGGCCTGTGATTTCGCCATCAGCGCAGACGTCCTCCCTTCCAGTGCGGATTTGGATGACCAATGGGAAAACCTGCCCTCCGTCCTGGGGCTCCAGGCCCGTTTTTCCTGTGGCATGCCGAAACACTATGAGATCACGGGGCCCGCAGCGATGAAATGCCTGCGGCTCGTGTGGGACACCCTGCCCGGAGGCGGTGGAGAGCCCCCCCGGCAGTTGGAAATGTGGATTTATCAAAGGGGGGAAGTCGCCTGGTCCCTGACCGGACTCATGCCCGGGGCCACCTCCTCCTACATCCTCACCCGCACCATGCAGCGGCTGGCCGCCGGCTTCACCCCATTGCCCCAGGACCCGGATCTTGCCAAAGCCAGCCTTTCCAGCCGGGATCTGATCGGGGCTTTGCCCATCGACGCCCCTCCGGCCCCCCAGCCGCTCTACCGCTGGCAGACCCCGCCGGATGATTTGGCAACATGGCCCAATGGCCGCCTCCTCGCCCCCGGAGCAGAAGGACTCTGGACGGTCGGCAAGGCCCGCATCGCCCTGGCCACGCTGCCCCAGGATGGCTTGGAAAACGTCTCCGCCCCGCGCGTGCTCAGTGCCTTGCGCCAGATCTGGCCAGCCCTGCGGGGCATTGCCTTCCCGGTGATGGAGCATACCGCGAGTCCCGCAAGCGAAACCTTCCAACTCAACCTGCCCTGCACTTTTGCCGGAGAACCAGCTCAATGCTCCCTGAAATACCGCGCTTCAGCCGCTGGCATCGTCCTTGCCGCTGCTTTCGAGCCCGCCCCGGCTGGAGCCCCCGCTCCGGAACCCGCGCTGCTTCTGGAAAACCTGGACCTGACTCCCAGCACCTCCCCCGGCCAGGCGAATTCCCTGCCGTCCACCCTGCACCTCCCCCTGCTCCAAATGCTGGCCGTGGAATCCCATGCCAACGGCCAGCCGCGGGTTGCGGCTGACTTCCATCTTGCGCTCTTCAAGCGCTCCCAACAACTCGAAGACCTCGCATCTGCCTGTGGCTCCCTCGCCAGCGCAGGCGAACCCGGCACCGCCACCGCCCTTTTCGACAGCGGCTCCCAGCGCTTTGTGCACACCCCCGGCTGGGAACTCTACCGTATTCTCATCCTCGCCCGTCTCGGCTCCGCCACCCGGGCCCACCGCGATACCATGGAACTGCTCGCCGCCCAGCGCTTCCCCAGCTCCCTCGCGGCCCCCTACCTTGATGCCCTCATCAGCAGCCAATCGTGGACTCAGGCCAAAGCTTTTGTCTCCATGCTGGTCCGCAATGACCCGGACACCCCGCAGTGGCGGCTCAACTACGCCACTATTCTCAACGAAACCGGAGAACGCCCCAAAGCAATTTCCATCATCCATGCCACCCAGCAAACCTGGGTCAGCGATCCCGCCCTCGGGATCGAATGCGTGCAAAACCTCCTCCGCATCCCCGCCCTTCAGGATGCCTCCACGCTGGCTGGACGCCTCACGGCTACCCATCCGGGCCACGAACAGGCATGGCTCATGGCCGGGCAATGCCACACCCTCCTCGGCCGGCCGGAAGATGCCCGCCTCGCCTACCAAAATGCCCTGAAAGCCGCTCCCGGTTCCAAATCCGCCCGCCTTGCCCTCGCCGCCCTCACCACCACCAGCGCCCAATCCGATACCGCCTTCCTCGCCGCCGCCATCGACCCCGTCCCCCTGCCCGCCGTCCTCCCGGACAGCCTGCCCGTCGCCCCCGCCGACATGCACTCCCCCGCCCTCATCCTCTCCCACATCACCGGCCAGCGTTATCAGCGCAACCGCCCCTCCGCCACCACCATCCACAGCCGCCTCCTCATCAATAATGCCGAAGGCATGAGCCAGTGGAACACCCTCACCTTTCCGGTCAACCCCGCCCGCGAGCGGCTCACCCTGCACCACCTCAAGGTGCTAAACCCCCAGGGAAAAACCCTCGCCATGGCGAACCTTGGCGACCGCTACACCACCGAATCCGCCAACGGCACCAAAATCATCCATTTTCCCGTCCCGGCCCTCACCCCCGGCTGCATCATCGACTACGCCGTCACCACGGAAAACCTGCTTCCAGCTGACGGCTGGCCCTGCACCCACCACGACTTCACCCAGCCCATCCCCTGCCTCGCCGACATTTATTACGTCACCGGCGACCTCTCCAACCTCACCTGGAACCATAGCACTGGCAAAAAACCGCAGCCTTATGCCGGAACCCTCATCTGGCAGGAAAACCGCGCCGCACGACTCCCCCATGCCCCCGCCAATCCCACCCTTTCCCTTGGCACCGTCACCGACAATTGGAGCACTGTCGGACGCCATTACCTCGATCAGATCCGCCACCGTCTCGGTCCGGATCAAAGCATCGTCCAAACTGCGGCCCGTCTCACCGAAAACTGCCCCACCCCCGCTGCCAGGATCGCCGCACTCTCGCAATACGTCCGCTCCGCCATCAGCTATACGGCCATTGAATTTGGCTACCGCGCCATCATCCCCCACGCCGCCGCCACTACCCTGGCCAACCGCTTTGGCGACTGCAAGGACCACGCCGTCCTGCTCCACAGCCTGCTCACTGCGGCCCGCATCCCTGCCCACCTTGCCCTCATCCACAGCACCACCCCACCCCATCCGGATTTCCCTGCCCTCTCGCAATTCGACCACATGATCGTCGCCCTGCCCCGGCCGGACAACACCTTCGATTTCATCGATCCCACGGACAAATTCCTCGAAGCCACCCCGGGTGCTGCCCCGGTCGGCCTCGCTGGCCGTGCCGCCCTCATCCTCGATCCCGCCAATCCCCGCCTCGCCACCACCCCTCCCACCCTGGCCATCACCAACGGCACCCTCACCGGCCACGTCACCCTTGAGGAAAACTCCACCGACGCCCAAATTACAGACCACCTCACTCTCACCGGCCCCGCCGCCGGCACCCTGCGCAGCCAGCTCGCCTCCGTCAGCCCCGCCGGGCAACCCGCCGCCTTACGCCGCCTGCTCTCCCTCGACCGGCTGCGTGATAACCTCCTCAGTGTCAGCCTCACCGCCCTGCGGGATCCTTCCCTGCCCCTCACCATCCAGCTCACCTCCCTCTCCCGGGGGGCCTTGCATCCAAGTGCCCACGGCCTCCAACTCCATCTCACCCACCCGCTCGCCGACTATCTCCTCTACCCGGCCTCCCTGACGGACCAGGCCGCCACCGGCACCGTCCAGCTCACCACCCCCATTCGTCTTAAATTCGAACTCACCATTTCGCCGCCCTCCGGGACCCAACTCCGGGCCCCCGCCTTCGCGGCCCCCCGCTCCAGCCCCTACGGCGCATGGTCCTGCCACATCAATGCGAACTCCCTCACCTGGACCGCCGATCTTAAACCCGGCCGCTGGAGCGGCAGCGATGCCGCCGCCTGCGCCCAATTCCCCCCGGAAGCCCTCCTCCCCCTCCGCCAACCCTGGCTGCTCACGCCCGGTCCCCTCGCCAGCAATCAGCCACCGGGTCCCTAGCCTCCTTTCCTGCCGGCCCTGCTTTTGATTGATTCATTCATTTTCCGATTTCCCCGTTGGATCATGAAGCTTAACGCACCTTCACCATGGTTGAAGCACTAATCACATATGAAGGGGGCCTCCGCTGCATCGCGGTCCACGGCCCATCACAATCCACAATCCAAACCGACGCCCCCACCGATAACATGGGAAAGGGAGAGCGCTTTTCCCCCACCGATCTCGTCGGCACCGCCCTGGCGGCTTGCATCGCGACCACCATGGGCATCGTCGCCGGGCGGCTGGACGTCGATTTAACCGGATTGACCGCCCGGGTCCGCAAGCACATGACCGCCGGGCCACCCCGCCGCATTGCCCGCCTGGAAGTGGAAATCACCGTGCCCCTGCCTGCTGACCACGGGCACCGCGCCCGCCTGGAAGCCGCCGCCCAGGGCTGCCCCGTCCGCCGCAGCCTGCATCCCGAAGTGGAAGTTGCGGAGACCTTTTTATGGAACGGTTAACGCATTCCACGCTACGTGAAAGACACTACCTCAACTGTGTGCTCCTGGGTGCCGCCCGGAGGCATCCGGGGAGAGAACCGGGGTCCCTTGGCCGATCATCAGGAATCGTGTCCGGCGGAATGGAGGTGAGAGGCAACTGCTCCGGGAAGCGTCTGGCGTGTTTCCCGGATCATGTTGGCCCGCTAACAGCCCTCGGCGCTACAGCCAGAAGTTCGGAATTTCGATTTGATTTGACACCAGGGGAGAGTGGCTACACTATTGTGCTACAATGAAAACCGCCACTGTTCGAGATTTGAGAAACCGCTACACCAGTGTGCTCCGCTGGGTAAGCGCTGGAGAAGATGTGCTCATCACCCAGCGCGGCAAAGTCATCGCCAGACTGAGCCCGGAAACCGCCCAGACGGCTCAAGTGGTCGACTGGGCTTCCAGTCCCGAGGTTTTGCGGGACCGAAGCGGGGATCATGTTTTGAGTGCGGATCAATCATCTGAAATCCTCGCGGAGGCTGGCGGCAGATGGTGATCGCCTGCGATACCAGCTTCCTCTTCTCACTCTATGGAAGTGATGCACACAGCCCAAAGGCTGTGACGTGGTCTGCACAGAACACGAGGGTGCTCCATCTCAACAGCCTGACTCACTTCGAGTTTGGAAATGCTGTCCGCTTCTCAGAGTTTCGAAACGCTATTCCTCTGGGTGCCGCTGCCCAGTATTGGGCTGGCTTTGAGGCTGCCATCGCTCAGGGCCGATTGATCGTCGCCACCTCCAACCTCGCTGATGTGGTCGATGAGGCCAAGCGACTCTCTTCCACACGCACTCTTTCAGGAGGGCACCGGGGGTTCGATATCCTCCACGTGGCAAGCGCCCTGAAGATGAACGCAACCCATTTCCTCACCTTTGACGGGAATCAGAAAAATCTCGCTGAGGCGGAAGGTCTTGTTGTGCCTGTATGACAGGATGAAAACAAGGAGACCGAATGCTCAAAGTGTCATAATTTTCCATTCTGGTCCGAATCGCTTCCCTGTGGTTGCAGCAAGCATGGCAGTCAGGGCGGCCGGATTCGGATTTCTTGGCGCAGACTGGGTGGAGGGGGAAGGCGCGGCAGTGGACTTGGGCCGGAGGTGAATGAACGGGCGGGACGGCCCATACCAGACCCCCGGGACCATGGCATCAGGGATTGCCTGAAGCCTGCCTCAGGCTGCCTTTTGTGACAGAACTGTCAGATTGGGATTCCCTTTCCTGAGGAAATGCGTAGAAATTTCACATGCGCCCGATCCAGCATCCTTTCAAAGACGGCTAAAACAGCCCGTCCGGGGAGGCCAAGCTCTTCGCATCCCCCCGCTTTTGTATGTTTTTTCCCCATTTCCTTTCCAAGGCGTCACGGCATTTCAGCGTGGGCCTCCTCGCCCTCGGCTCAGCCTACGCCGCTCCCGTGATTACTGAAATCATGTTCCACCCGCCAGGGCTGCAGGAACCGGTAGCTCAGGAATGGCTGGAACTGGTGATCAATCTGGGCACTCAGGCCGGCGACCCCGTCGATCTCTCCGGCTACCGCTTCACCAAAGGAATCAGTTATACCATTCCCGCCGGAACTACCGTCGCGGCCGGGGGAATCATCATCGTCGCCGCTGACGTCGCTGCGTTTCAAGCCGCGCATCCTGGCTTCACCGGGACCGTGATCGGCGGCTGGACCGGCACCCTCTCCAATGCCGGGGAAACCATCAAACTGGAAGATCCTCTCGGGGCCACGGCGGACGAAGTCGCCTACGCCGATGAAGGCGACTGGGCCCGGCGCGCCCGCCCTGTGGTGGATGCCTACGGCTTTCAGGGATGGGTTTGGGAATGCCCGGCCGATGGCGGCGGAAAAAGCCTCGAACGGAAATCCTTCCGCACGCCCGGAACCCTGGGGCAAAACTGGTCTTTCAGCAGTGCTACAGGAGGGTCTCCCGGCGCAATGAACGCCCTTTTCGCGAATCCCATCGTGGTATTGGATAATGTCCGGCACGAGCCTGTCATCCCCCGCTCCACCCAGCCCATCACTGTGTATGCCAAGGTGCTGGACCAAATCGACGGCACGATGCCGCCCACTCAAACTCTCTTTTGGCGGAGGGATGGCCAGGCGTCATTCACCGCCGTGCCCATGACCATGGCCTGGCGCGGAGCGGGGATTCCCGGCGAGGTGATTGAAGAAACCTTCACTGGAATCATCCCAGCCCAAGCCAATAACACGATTATTGAATACTACGTCTCGGTCACCGGTGACCTCGGCGATTCCGCCACCTGGCCCGCCCCCGCCCGCACCAGCGCTCCCGGCGTGCTGCCGGAAGCCTTTGCCCAAGCCGCCAATGCCCTGATTCAGGTCGATAACACCTACGATCCAAACGCCGCCTGGACCGCCGGCTCGCGCCCGGTTTACCACATCATCATGACCGCCGCCGAGCGCGAACAGCTCCGCATTATCCAAACCACCAGCGGCAGACAGGAAAGCGATGCCGCCATGAACGCCACCTTCATCAGTCAAGACGGCAGCGGCATTGAATCGCGTTATCTCACTGCGGTGCGGAACCGTGGATTTGGCAGCCGCCTTGGCCCGCCGAATAACTTCAACGTGGCGATGCGCAGCGATCAGCCGTGGAAAGACCGCAGCGCGATCCAGCTCAACTGCCGCTATCCCCACTCGCAGGTTCTCGCGGCCAACATGTTCGCCATGGCCGGCATCGCGGAACAAAACGCCCGCCCCGTCCGCCTCATCATGAACGGCGTCAGCATCGCCGAGACCGGTCAGCGCATGTTTGGCACCTACGCCCGTATCGAGACCCTCAATGGCGAATGGGTCAGCCGCCACTTCCCGGGCGATCCTGACGGAAACATGTATCGGGTGGACGACCACGCCCCCAACCCGGCCGGGGTCATTCCCGGTGATCTCGGCAGTGGCGAATTCCGCTATGAAGGCACCAATCCCCTCGCCTACGCCGACACTTTCATCAAGCGCACCAACGAAGACGTCAACGACTGGTCCGACCTCATCAACCTCTGCAAAACCGTCAGCGCTCCCGCCACCGGAGGATCCGCCGCCCAGCCCGCCATCAGCGACGCGGACTATCCGCAGCGCGTCCGCGAAGTCATCAATGTTGATCAATGGTTCACCTACCTGGCGATGGATGCGCTCGTCGGGAACCAGGAAGGCGGCTTGCCCACCGGCCGGGCCGACGACTGCGCGATCTACCGGGGCGTGCTGGACCCCCGCTTCACCCTGATCCCCCACGACTTCGACACCTGCTTCAACCTCAACAACGACGACAATATCACCACTCCGGCCAACCGCACCATCTGGAGTTTCTACGACAGCTCCGCCAGCCTCACCGGACTCGCCCGGCTTTTCACCCATCCGGATCTCGCCCCCCTTTACTATCAAAAGATGCTGTTCCTCGTCAACAATGTCTTCACCCGGGCCACCATGGATCCCTTGATCGACGAACTCATCGGCGGCTGGGCCAGTGCCGCCACCGTCACTTCCGTCAAATCCTACCTCGACCTCCGCCGGGCCAGCGTCCTCGGCCAAATCCCAGTCACCTTTTCCCAGGCCACCAACCTCACCGCCGGCACCAGCGGATTTCTGGAAAGCGCCACTGGAGCGGTCAATTTCAGCGGCACCTTCAATGTCGCCACCACCCGCTCCCTGCGGCTCAATGGCCAGACCGGCACCCTGAACTACCGCACGCTCAATGGCAACACTGCCGGCACCTGGAGCTACACCGTTGCCGCCGGTTCCGGCTTTCTCACCAAAGGCCTGAACCGCGTCACTGCCGAATTTTTTGATGGTCCCAACGCCACCGGCAAGGTCGTCCAGCGCTACACCACCGACATCCACGTGCCCGAAGGCACCGGGTTCACCAGCGTCCCCGCCATCCTCAGCGCCGTCACGGTTCCTGATATTCTAACGGTCAGCGTCCCTGCCACCTACGTCCCCGGCATCCCTGTTCCCGTCCGCGTCGACGCCCGCCTCCCTGATGGCTCCCTGGAGCGCGGCGTGTGGAACCGCAGCGCCACCCTCACCGGTCCGGCCGGTCTGACCCTGACACCGTCCACCGTCCAGCTATACAATGGCAGCGGCAGCGCCCTCGTCACCATCGGCAGCACCGTCGGTGGCGCGGTCACCCCGCTCGTCCTTGCGGGCGGCACCCTCCAGGCCCCGGTCGCCGGTGCCCCTGCCTGGACCTACCTCGACAGCGGCGGCGAACCCTCCACCACCTGGCGCAACAGCCTGACCTTCGACGACAGCACCTGGCGCAGCGGCGTCCTTCAGGCCGGGGCCGGCGATGGCGACGAGCGCTCCTCCGTAGCCAATGTCCCGTCAGCCACCAACACGCGGCGTGCCTTCTATTTCCGCCAGAAATTCAATGTGACCGACCCCTCCACTATCACAAATCTGCGCCTGAAGGCCGTCATCGACGACGGAGCTGTCATCTACCTGAATGGCACGGAAGTCGTCCGCGACAACATGCCTGCCGGTGCGGTCAGCATCAACACCAGTGCCAGCTCCAACCGCTCGGGAGCCGCCGAAACCAGCGTCCGCACCTTTGATATTTCGGCCTTCGCCCATCGCCTCCAACCTGGCCAAAACCTCCTCGCCGTCGAACTCCACAACTCCGGCACCCTCCTCTCTCCCAGCAATGACCTCAGCCTGGATTGCGGATTGGAAGCCGTCCTGCCCGTGGGGGATCCGGGGAATTTCACCCTCACCGCCGCCGCCGATGGCCGTTCCACCACAGCCATCCTATCCAGCCTCGGCACCACTGTCCCAACATCTGTTTCCGGCACCCTGCCTTCCGGCGAAACCGTCTGGAGCGGGCTTGTCAGGGTCACCAGCGACCTCACCGTCCCCGCCGATGGCACCCTGCGCCTCACTGCCGGCACGATCGTCCTGCTGGATGGCAATGCCACACCCGGCAGCAGCACCGGCGTGGATTTGATCATCAATGGCAGCCTGCTCAGCGGAGGCACGGCCAGCCAGCCCGTCACCCTGACTTGTTCGGACGCCGCCAACCGCTGGGGCGAACTCCTTTTCAATAACACTGCTTCCCCCTCCCTGCTCCAGCACACCCTCATCACCCGGGGCGGCCGCAGCCCCGGCCGCGGGCATACCGGCAAGGGCCCGCTTCTCCGGCTCGTGGGCAGCCAGGTCACCTTGGAAGATTGCGCCCTCGGCGACAGCCCGGCCAAGGCCATCTACACCAGCGGCACTGGCAGCCTAACCCTCCGTCGCAGCTTGATCGCCCGCACCATCACCGGACCGGAACTGGAGGAAGGCACCTCCCTGCTTCTCGAAGATTCCAACATCCAGGAAATCCTGCCGAACTACCGCGAAAGCGACAACGCCACCCCGGACGACGAGGATTGCCTCTACGTTCACAATCCCACCGGCCTCCCGGTCATCGTCCGGCGCAGCGTCCTCGCCCGCTGCGGCGATGACGTCTTCGATGGCCTCGGCGGCCCCCTCACTGTGGAGGACAGCATTCTCCGCGAAGGCTGGGACAAGGGCATGAGCCTGCTCAATAACGACCTCACGATTTCCCACACTCTCATCGTGGACTGCGATAAAGCCATCGTGCCCAAATCCAACACCGCCACCACCCGCACGGTCACCGCCGACCACCTCACCATCATCAGTGAGGATCATAACACCACCCTGGCTCCCTGGGGCTACAGCATCCCGCCCGCCAGCCCGGATGCTGATACCGCCAGCACCGGCTTCTACACCCAGGACAAGGCCGGCCAAAGCAACGCCGGGGCCACCCTCGCCATCACTGCCAAAAATTGCCTGATCTACGCCAAAGAACCCGTCAAAGTCGACCCCCTCTATCCCGCCGCCAACACCGTTATCACCTACAGCAATTTTGTGGACGCCGACAATGCCGCCGCTCCCGCCTGGCCCGGCACTGGCAATATCGCCGTCCCGCCGCTCCTGGAAAATCAAGCCTCCCGCCGCCTCTCCCCGTTGTATGCCTCCCCCTGCCGCGACAGCGGCGACCCTGCTTCTCCCAACGACCCCGACGGCTCCCGCACCGACATCGGCGCGCTTCTGGCCCTGCCGCCAAATCTCCAACTCGGCGAAGTCCGCTGGACCCGCGCCGGCTCGCCCTACCGTATCCTGGAAAACCTCACGGTTCCTGCCGGACTCACCCTGCGCATTGATCCCGGCGTGCAGGTCCAGGTCGCGGCCAACCGCCGCATCACCGTCCTCGGCCGCCTTCTTGCCCAGGGCTCCTCCACCCAGCATATTCTTTTCACCGGCATCCCGGGCGTCATCGCCGATGGCGATGCCGACCCGCTCAAAAACGGCATCCAAACCGGCCCGCCAAAATGGGGCGGCCTGCGCATCACGGACAGCATGACCCAGGAAAGCATCGTCTCCTGGGTGGACTTCGCGAACGCCCAGGGCACAGGCGTCACGGGTGAGGAAAATTGGGGCAGCGTCGGCTTCATGCGCTCCCGGGGACTCGTGGAATACTGCAGCTTCGCCGGCACGCATCTACGCATGTGCTATGGCCGGAACTCCAATCTCCTGATCCGCCACAATATTTTTCCTGACATGTTCATCTTCGACCCGGTGCTGAACCGGATCGAAAATACCACGGACTTCATCGCCGCCGCTGACAACAATCAGGAGCCCCTTAAAGTGGAATATCCCACCACCGATGCCCAGGTCACCGGCAATCCCGCCTTCACCAACGGCCAGCCCACCAATGGTTATTTCCGGGTGTATTATAACGAATTCAACGGCAACCGCGGCCACAACGACGTCTTTGATGCTGACAGCGGCCGCTGGGGCGTGGCCGGCCAGTTCCTCCTCGATTGCCGCTACAATCACTTCCGCGGCCTGACCGGGGATGAACACATGGACCTCGGCGGGGATGCCTACATTGCCTCCAACATCTTTCAGCGCGGCACCAAGGACGAGTGGACTTCGGATACTGGTTATTCCAACGCCATCAGCTCCGGCGACCGCGGCACCGGCACCACCATCATGGTCGCCCGGAATTACTTTTACGATCTGGACCACGCGATCAATCTCAAAGCCAACACCGGCACCCTCTTTGAGCATAACACCGTGGCCGACTTCAACCCTGACTTCAATTACAGCGGCACCTCCTTCGGCACGCCCTTCACCCAGACGGTCAAGTGCGCGCCGATCAACGTCTTCATCCCGGAAGATGGTTCCAACCCCACCCGGGGTGATGGCGGCTTCCTCGCCTTCAACATCTTCAGCAATGTCCCCCGCCTTGTCAGCGGAGCCGACTCCCGCATTTCCAATGGTGCTCTGGTCAATGACGTCACCACCAAGATCGAATTCGGCGGCAATCTCCTCCACGCCCTGGGCTCGACCGTGCTCGGGGCCAACCATCCCGGTGGGGCCTTGAACCCCGCTTATGGACCCAACACCCTGGGCGATCCCAAGTTCACGGCCAGCTATGGCCTGGACTTCGGCTCTGCTGCCCTGGGCACGGCATCCCATGGCCTAGACTACGGTGCTTCCATCGCCGAGTGGACCTATTTGATCAATGTGCCCGATAAAATTTCGGCGGACAAGGTCCCTGGCTTCACGGTCGGCGGGCCCGGCATTGTCGCTTTCAAATGGCGTGTGGATGGCGGCCTTTGGAGCCCGCCCCAGGTCATCGGCGCGGGCGGCGTCTTCCCCCGCACCGGAGCCACGGTCCGTCAGGCCACCTTCAACGTGCTCAATCTGTCCTCTGGCCCGCACCTCCTGGAAGTGCTCGGTCAGGACATGGCCGGGAATTGGCAGGATGCCGATCCCGCCGTGGAATCCGGCCCCCAGGCCGCGCCCACGGCCTACGCCTGGACCATCGCGGATGAACCCCAGGTGCGCTTGAACGAAGTCCTCGCCGCTGGAGCGGGCACGGATCCTGACTTTATCGAACTCGTCAACTTCGGCGGCTCCGGCAGCATCGCCGGATGGCGGATCACGGATTCCCCCAACCGCCCCGGCTACACCATTCCTGCCGGGACCACCTTGGCCAACGAAACCGTCCTGCTTCTGCCCTTTTCCACCACCGGTATCGGCTTGGATCAGGATGGCGATGAAGTGTTCCTTTATGATGCTTCCGGCGCGCTGGTGGATCAACTAACTTTCGGCCCGCAGGCCCAGGGATACAGCCTGGGACGCAACGAACAGGGATCCGATTGGATCCTGAGCCGCCCTACCCCCGGCGCGGGCAATAATATCGGCGGCATCGTTCAATTGGGCGACCCCTCCGCCATCCGCATCAGTGAATGGTTCGCCGACAGCAAAATTCTCTTCACCAGCGACTGGGTGGAACTCACCAATCCCACCAGCCTCCCCGTGGCCCTGAGCGGACTTTTCCTCAGCGATGATGCCGCCACCGGAGCCCAGCGCAAGGCCATCCCCGCTAACAGTTACACCGCGCCGGGTGGTTTCGCCGTCTTCACCCTGGATGGATCGAATGGCGGCAATCATCTCGCCTTCTCCCTGGATGCCGAGCAGGAAGCGCTCGCGCTCGACTTTGGCAATACCCGGATCGACACCGCCCTCTTCGGACCAGGCCTGCGCGACCAATCCCAAAGCCGCAGCGCCACCGGCAGTCCCGTCTGGACCTTCCTGCCTACCCGGGGTTTTGCCACGACGCCCGCCGACGACGCCTATCAAAATTCCGTCAACCTCCTCCGCTTCCTCCGCATCACGGAAATCATGTATAATCCCGCCGGAGGCAATGACTACGAATACCTCGAACTTACCAATACCGGCACCGTGCCCCTCGCATTGCAGGGCGTCCGTTTTGTGGAAGGCATCGACTTCACTTTCAACGCGCCGTTCACCCTCGCCCCCGGGGCCCAGAAGGTGCTCGTGCTCAAGGAAAGCGCTTTCCGGGTGCGTTATGGCCCGCAGGTGCCCATCGCCGGGACCTACCTGGGAAGGCTCGATAACAACGGCGAATCCCTCGCCCTTGCCCTGCCCGCGCCCTTTGATGGCAATGTCCTGCGGTTCCGTTATGAATCCTTCTGGCAATTCGAAACCACCGGCCGGGGCCGCAGCCTGCAAATCATCACCCCCACCACCGCCCCGGCCGGCTACGACGGGCGCACCGCCTGGCAGGCCAGCCGTCTCAACTTCGGCACCCCTGGCGGATTCAATGCCGCGCCGCCTCTGGACTATCCCGGCTGGACGGCCTTCTACGCCATCCCTGGCGGGGTGGGCACGGATGAGGATGGTGATGGCCTGATCAGCCTCCTCGAGTTCGCCCTCCGCAGCGATCCCCTTAAAAACCAGCCCGGCGATGGAGCCGACCGCGCCCCTGCCCCCGGAAATTCCGGTGGTGCCCTCAGTCTGACGGTCAGCCTGCCCATTTCCGCTCTCGGAGGTGGCTACGGCAGCCAAGGCATCACTTACACCCTGCAGGACTCCACCGATGGCGTCACCTGGCGCAGCCTGGCTGTGAAAACCCCAGCGGCTCCGGCGTGGATCAACCTGACCACTTCCCCCGTGGAGGTGCAGACCGGTGATCCCGCAGCAAATTTCACGAACATCACCCTCACGCCACAGCTCCAAGGCGGAGCGCAGGAGCGGCATTACCTGCGGCTGAATGCGGCCCTTAGCCCTTAAGCGGGCGGGGATACCGGTTTTCCCAGGCACTCCGGATCAGACATCGGACCCAATTTGACAAGCTCTGCCGGGCAGCTCCCTTTCCCCGCCGGCCAGGCACTAAACCTAAAATGGTGGCATTTCGTAGATGCGGAAGGCATATTCCATGCCCTCGACGGCGAGCAGATTTCCTTTGGGGCTGAAGGAGAGGCACACGGGGCGTCCGGCCAGGCCGTAAATCGTGTGGATGGGGTGGAGGGTTGGCAGATCCCAAATTTTGAGGATGCCATCCACCGAGGCGGAGGCGAGGCGGGGACGGGAGGGATCGAAACGCAGGGCGCTGATGGCGGCATCGTGGCTGCGGAACCGTTGCTTTTCCTCCAACGTTTCCGCGTCCAGGAGCAGGATGTCCTGATCATCCCCGGCAATGGCAAGGGTCCGGCGGTCGGGCGAAACCGCCAGAGCATTCAAGCGGGCCCCGGTGGTCAGGGACGCTTTGGTCCGGCCGTTCACGGGATCCAGGAGGACGAGCCGGTCCGACTGCGTGTCTGCGCTGGCGCGGTGGCGTTCCAGACCTGCGATGCTGTTGGCCCGGCCGCAGAGGACCGCACGGTCGATGCCGGCCTGCCCGCTGTAACGGAGGGCCCCGCCAGTGGCGTCGAGGATTTCGTAACAGCCGTTGTCTGACAGAGTAAGCAGGGTGAGGCCGTCCGCGCTGAAGTCCATGGCCACCGTATTCCGCCCCTGGGGGCGGGTCCATTCCCTGACCGGCTCATGTTCCGTCATAACGAATTGGCTGATACTGGGTGCCATGCCGCCGGGGATGGGCTTGGCAATCGCGAAGCGTCCGCTGGCAGGGTGCGCTGTGGACAGGGCGTGCCATGTGTCAAAAGGGGAGCCGTGGGGCTGGGGCGACCGGGGATCAGTCACATCATAACATCTCAGATCGAAGGCTTCCCGGCCCAGCAATTCCGTCTCCGAAAGGAACGCACAGGACCAGCCCTGCTCGCTTTCCTGCGGCACCACCGCCAGCGCCCGGTCATTGATCTGCCAGAGCTGGGGAGGAGACTGCAGCGTGAGCAGACAGCCGCTGGCCCCGTCGTAGCTGGCGTGGAGATAGGGATCGCGGAAATGCGCGCCGAACAAAATGCCCCGGGCGGAGAAGCGCACCGGATCCCACAGCCGCAGGGCAAATCTGGCGCTCTCATAGCGTCCTTCCCCTCCCAAAGTCAGGAGATTTCCCCCGGCCGTCCAGGCGATGGCGGAAATAACGTTGCTGTGGAGTTGGGCGCGACGCAGTTCAGTTCCTGTCAGGGCATCCAGGAGCGCCACTTCCCCGGTGTAGAATCCGATGGCCAGAGTGGTGCCTTCCGCGTTGAGAGCGAGCGAATCCGCATAAAACGGCCGGGAAACGATTTCCCGTCCATTAGTGGTATCATAGATGGTGAACCCGCGGAAGATGTGGTGCAGCACGTAGAGCCGGGGCTCCCGGGGATGAAAAATCATGCGCCCCAAGCCGCAGTTTCCGCTCCATTTGACCTGACCGGACGCCGTATCAAAAACCTGAAACGTTTCGTTCTGGCGGTTGGCCACCACCGCCAGAGCCCCATCGCCACTGAGCGCCACATTGGACCAGTGCATGGCATGCGGGAGGGCATCCGAAGGCACCGTGAGGCTGGCCGTGAGCCCGCCGGTCGCAGCGTCGAAAATCCGGGCCTGCTCCGATGGATGGGCATGACAGAGCAGCCGCTTCCCATCTGCGGAAAAAGCCATGCGCAGGTCTCCCGGCGTGCCGGAATCAAAACTCCGCAGTAAAGTCCCTGTTGAGGCACTCACGAAACCGACCCGGCCATCCCGCGCCGCGAGGGCGAAGACGCCCCTTTGCCCTGGCACTGCGGCGACATCCGTGGGTTGAGTGAAACCAGTTATCTCCAACAGCCCGTGCGAGGAGTCCCGTTTGCTGGAAAGATAGTCCCACGCCTGGTTGCGCAGCTCTGGTTCGGTCTGGTCCAGCACTTTGATCATGCTGAAAAGATCCGCACGGCGGAAGGCGGCCTCCGCTACGGCAATGCGTTCCTTGGCCAGAGACTTCCGGGACTCGGCAAGGGAGGCCCTGGAGATGGCATCACTGGCGGTGGCGCGGCGCCCGCTGGCCATCACCTGCCAGACAAAAGCCGCGCCGCTGGCCAGCAGCACGGCGAGGGAGAGGGCCACGACCTTGTGCCGCACCACCAGCAGCCGCAGATGCGTCAGGGTGCCCGCTTCCTCCGCACTGGTGGCAAAACCGGTCTGGTAGGCTTCCAGATCGGCGGTCAGGGCGCTGACCCCGGGATAGCGGCGGTGTTTTTCAAAATGAAGCGCCCGGGCCGCCACGGCAGCGAGGGCGGCGGGCACCCGGCGCCCCGGCAGGTGGGGCAAGGGCTGCGCCTGCAGCAAGGCGGACGAGGTTTCCCCGCGGCGCACTTTTCCCAGCACCTCTGCGGTCGTCTTCCCCTCCACCGGGGGGCGCAGGGTGAGGATGCTATGGAGGATGCCACCGAGCGCAAAGATATCCGAGCGGGAGTCCAGATCATCCACAAATCCCTGGGCCTGCTCCGGGCTCATGTAATGCGGCGTGCCCATCACCACCCCTTGGAGGGTGTGGGCCGGCAGGCTATCTTCCAGGGCAGCGGCGGCGTCTTCTGCCCCCTCAGCTTCACCCATCCGTTTGGCGATGCCCCAGTCCATGACCAGCACCTCACCGAATTCCCCTACCATGATATTCTCCGGTTTGAGATCGCGGTGCAGGACCTGGCGGCTGTGCGCAAAGGCCACGGCATCGCAGGCCTTGCGGAAAATAAGCAGAAGGCGGTCCAGAGGATATCCGGCCATGGCTTCCGCATCCTTCCGGGTCAGCGCATCCAGAATGTCCTGCAGGGTGCGGCCCTTCACCAGCTTCATGGTATAAAACAGCGGCTGCCCGTTTTCCCAGATGATGTCGTAGATTGGCACGATATTGGGATGGGCCAGCATGGCGAGGATTTCTGCCTCGCGGATGAACCTCCGGCGCAGGCCCGCATCCGCCTCCGCTTCCAGCAGCATGACCTTGATCGCCACGGTGCGGCCCAATTTGGAGTCACCCGCTTCCATGATGCTGCCCATGCCTCCCGTGGCGATTTCCCGGCCGATGCAGTAATTGTCTGCTCCGGGAACCGGTGGGGTGTTCAGCGGAGCACTCATGGAAGGGAGAGCACGCTGCGCAGCCATGCCATTTCCTCTGGCACATCCTCCGGGGAAAGCACGGTGCGCGCCACTTCATCCTGCAGAAGGGAGCGGTATTTCACCCGCAGGCGGTGAATCAGAATGCGGGTGGCGGCCTCGCTGATGCCCAGACGTCCTGACAGCTCCCGGTGGGACGGTGGCTCTTCCTCCAGCTTGATGTAAGGCAGGAGCTGATCAAAATGGGATCCATTGGTGCCCGACTCCGAAGCCTTGCGCAGGGATTGCTGCACACTGGCCAGAAGATCCCGCGCCCAGACGTAGGCATAGAGCCGCTCCGGATCGGCGAAGTCCCGGGGCTCGCTGGCGTAGCGCTCCTCCGCGTTCATGGCATCAAAGGAAACATGCACCATGTCCCCTCCGCGTTTTTGAGCCATCCCATGCCGGACATGGATACTCACCATGCGCTTGAGCACGGCCAGCAGCCATGAGCGCAGCCTTCCGTTCTCCTTCCGGGCATCCCGCAGGGAGTCATCAGCGATGACGCGCTGAAAAAACGCCTGCGTCAGATCTTCCGCATCCTGCCGCTTCGAGCCATCCCGGCGCAGGAAGGCGTAAATGGGATACCAATAGCACTTGCAGAGTTCCTCCATGGCCTGCTCCGCACTGGCGGGATCCCCACCCTGCACTGCTTCCACCAGGGTCCAGCGGGTGGCTGGAAAAAGGCAGGCTTTGGTTTGGTTGAGGGCAGCTTCGGACATGGTAGACCCTGGCCAATTAACCAGACCGGGACACTGCCCGCAAGAATAATGCGAGACCCCGCCCCGGGCCTCTTCTGGATCATTTCTTAAAAAATCAGAAAAAGCTGAAACACCGGCGAAAAAACCGGGACTGGAAGGGTAAAGGCACCCTCCAGTGATGTGCAACTGTTATATGGACCAAAAAGATTAGTTATTTTGGACGAGATTTGATTCGAACTGAACGGGGGTTTGGTAGGCGAGGGAAGAGTGTGTGCGGCGGGTGTTGTAGTAGGCGTTGATGTAGGCGAAGATCTCGATGCGGGCGTCGTGGGCGTCGATGAAGGTGCCGCCCTGCAACATTTCGGCTTTGAGGGTGCCCATGAAGGATTCCGTCCAGGCGTTATGATAAGGATTGGCCCGC
>CAMDJM010000023.1 GCA_945900785.1 Akkermansia muciniphila | reverse complement strand
GAGAAGTTCGTCCAGAAGGATTTTTCTGATTTCCATGGTAAGCGGGCCAAGGCCAGGAAGGCCGTTGCGGCGGGTTTTGCTGCGGCAGTCGGGGTCGTTGGAGACTTGTTTGAGGCGTTGGCGGAAATCGGAGAGGGGTTCGAGGTGCGGGTGGTCGCCGGCGATGAGGGAGTCGAGGGAACGGTCTTTGTCCACCACGGTGCAGGTCCAGCAGCCAAAGCGGGCGGAATTGGTGCCGCAGCCGGGGGCGTCGGCTTTGCTGAGGACGAAGGGGCATTCCTGTCCGGCGGCTTCTTTGTAAAGCGCCACCAGGTCCCGGTAGGAACCGCCCCAAGGCGGGCGGGCTGCGATAAGACAGGCCCAGACTTCCTCCGTAGTGATGTCGCGGATGGGGGCGAAGATAAAGCAGCCCGGATGGTCGTTGTGCACCGAGAGGCGCGATTCCAGGTTATCATGGTATTTGGCCACACTTTGTGCCCGCTGGGAGGATTCATCCCGCCGGACCCCGAGCAGGAGGATGGCATTCCCGCTGTGCGACACCTGCTCGCGGATGAAACGGGAGGTGGGGCGGATTTTCATGCGGTCGGTGCACCACCGGAAACTGCGGTTGGGGGCGGGGTAGCCCCGGCCGAGGAGGTTGACCCAAAAGCTTTCCTCTGGAAGGGGCGCGGTGCGGATGACTTGGACGGGAATGTTCAGCCCAGCGATGCCGTCCTCGATTTGCTCCAAAAGACTGGAGGTGAAGGCGTGGAAGACGGGGGACTCTACCAGAGTGTCGTTGCAGACGATAAACACAGGGCGGTGGCGTTCGTCGGGTGGCACGGTTTTCAGACACTCGACCACAAGGTGCAGGATGAGAGTAGAGTCCTTTCCACCGGAAAAACCGATCATCCACGGCCAGGCGTGGGGCTGCAGATATTCCGCCCGGAGGTCCCGGCGGATATTAGTGAGTTTTTGAAGAAGGTCGGACATGGGGGCTGGCAGCAGCACGATAGCAGAACATGCAGCCATGCCGCAGATCTGGCGACTGAAAAGAACAAAAACCACCTGGCTGAGTCGATTTGGCGTGACCGCTACGGCCGTCCGCCCCATTCCGTGGAAAATCTGCTGAAGTGCACCGAGCTGAAACTCCAGGCGCATAACAAAGGAATCAGCGCCGTCGAGATCAAGGATCACAAGCTCATGCTATCCAAAAACCGGGAGTTCATCCTCGTCGGTGGCAAGTTCCCCCGCCTCCGCGAAAAAGCCGCCCCGGTGCACCGGCTGGAGGAAGCCCTGACCTTGCTGAAGCAGTTGTAACGTGGGTTTCCCTGTAACGCCTAAGAATCACCATGGCGGTTGGCTGACCTTGGAGGAATGGGTGACAAATCGGTTCCTTTCCGACGCTCCCTTGCGTCCCGCACGTCCTTTCATGTCCCAGCCGCCACCCATCATCAGGATTGATCATTTGGAAAAAACCTATGCCAGCGGCGGCACCTTGGTGCATGCCGTGCGGGATCTGACCCTGGAGATCCAAGCCGGGGAATTTGTCGCCATCATGGGCTCCAGCGGCTCGGGTAAATCGACCCTGATGAACATTATCGGCTGCCTCGACCGGCCCTCCGGTGGGCGCTATCACTTGGATGGCCTGGATGTCTCCGGCCTGAACCGCAACCAACTGGCGGACGTGCGGAACCGGAAAATCGGCTTCGTCTTCCAGGGCTTCAACCTGCTGAGCCGCACCTCCGCCCTGGAAAATGTGGAGCTGCCCATGCTCTACCACCCTGGTCCCCTGACGCCACGCCAGCAGAGCGAAAAAGCCCGCCGGGTCCTGGATCTGGTCGGCCTGGGAGACCGCTGGGATCACCTGCCGAATCAGCTTTCCGGCGGCCAGCAGCAGCGCGTCGCCATCGCCCGGGCCCTCATTAATGATCCGGTGCTCCTTCTCGCCGATGAGCCCACTGGGAACCTGGACAGCCGCACCAGCATCGAAATCATGGGCGTCTTCCAAAAACTCAACGACGAAGGCATCACCATCGTCATGGTCACCCATGAGCCGGAAATCGCCGCCTTCTGCAAACGCAACATCGTGATGCGCGATGGGCAAATCCGTCAGGACTTCCCCGTCCCGGCCCGCACCACCGCCACGGAAGCCATGGAGCGCCTCAACGGCGCGGATTACGTGTTGCCCGCTGCCTCCATCTGATCGGCTCAACCCAAAATGGTGAGGTCGTGGATTTCCCTATGCCACGGGACTTGCCGGAAGCAGATCCGGGTTTCTAGTGGGCGGTTATGTTGCGCTCTCTGATTTTCCTTTTGGCGGTCCTGTCCCCTGCTTTGGGAAGGGCCGCCGACTTCAAGAAGGATATCGCGCCGATTTTCAAATCGAAGTGCTACGAATGCCACAGTGAGCAGGCGAAGAAGGAGAAAAATGGGTATGTTTTCGATAATCTGGAACGCTTGGCAGGAGATATCCGGCCTTCCGGGATGATCGACCCGGGACGCCCCGGGGAAAGTCCGCTGATGGAACTCATCACCCTGCCGGAAGGGGATAAACGGCATATGCCGCCGGGAGGAAGCCTCTCCAACAAGCAAATCAAATTGATCCGGGAGTGGATCCAGGAAGGGGCGCTGCTGGGTAAGAAGGGTGCAGCCAAACCCTCCGGATTGCCCGTCAAACCCGCCCCAAAGCCTCCCGAGCCTGCCCCTGAACAATGGATCAGCACTGACGGCAAAGCCATCACGGCAGTGTTTGTCTCGCTGGATGGCGAAATCGTGGTGCTGAAAATGAATGGCAAACCCTACCGGGTGCCGCTCGCCAAATTGTCAGAGGCCAGCCGCCGGCAGGCGACCCAGCGCAAGCCCTGACATAAACTGGCGCTTTCCGGTAGCGGGGAGGGCCGGAATCTTCTCCTCGCCGGGCAAAGGCTTGATATGGGGTCAAATACAGGCTCGCGCCCTCGATTTTTGAGAAAAATCACGGCGTTGAATTTCTTTTTTGAGAAAAACTAGAAGAGATCCAATAAAATCTCTTGCGGTTGCGATAATTATCAGATATCAATCGTAGAATCAAGAAACCGGAACCCAACCCATCCTATGATTTCCTCACCCAGCACTGACTTCCCCGCCTCCGAACGCCTCCGCTCCCTGCAACGTTCGGTGAAAATTCTCGTCAGTGCGCTCGCCGTCCTGCTCCTCACCAGCGGCACCCGGGTCAGTGCAAAAACAGCGGAACTGAGCGAAACCCAGCTCAAGGGCAGGCTGGCCGATCCTGCCTCGGGTTTGCCAGCGATGGTCGCCCTGATTGAAAAATCCATGATCAGCGGTGAGATGTGGCCAGTTGAAGATTTGATTGACCAAAAAGCGATCCTGGACCGCGCCACCGAGGGCCTGCAAATTTCCGGTGCCGCGACCATGAAGGACCTCTTCTGCGACTCCACCACGCAATCCTGGCAGCAGAACGGACTCACCAAGGACTTTGCCGGCACGAACTTCCGGTTCCTCCGGGTGCGCACCTTCAACGGACGGGCCGGTCTGCTCTTCCGCTCCGCCGGGGAGAACAACGCGCTCAACTTCTTCTCCTTCACCATCAACGAGATCAGTCCCAAAACCTACCGCATTACTGATATTTTCACGATGGGGCTGAATGAATTCACCAGCCAGACCCTGCACCGCACCTACGTGCAGTTGGCCGCCAGTCTGCTGGGCAATGAAGGCCGCGCTCTCACCAAGGACAATGGAGCTTTCGTTGATTCCCTGGAACAGGTCGCCGCCATCAGCCAAATGCTGAAGACAGGCCAATGGAAGGAAGTCCTGGACGCCACCGCTGCCTTGCCCGCCGCCGTGCAGACCGACCGCTCCGTCCTGCTGATCCGTCTCGAAGCCGCCGAGAATTACTCCGTCAGCAGCCGGGCTGAGGTCCTGGAAGATTGGCTCAAAGCCTACCCTGATGAAATGCAGCTCCCGCTGAAACTCGCGGACCACTATCTCACCCAGGAACGCTGGGACGATGCCGAACGCGTCGTGACCCGTCTTCTTGACCTGACCGGGGGTGACGCCCGCCTCCAACTCCAACTGGGCAATATCAACTACCGCCGCGAACGGGATAAGCGCCTCATGCAAACCGCCGCCTCCCGCAACAAATAACACGCCGCACCCATCGGCTAAAGCCTGCACCAAAAACGCACCCTCTATCGGCCAAAGTCAAACCCTCCGGCCCCGCCCGTCACTCCCTTTCCATCAGCCCCTCCGCCCACGCAGAGGGGCTTTTTGGTTTCAAAAAAATGCCTCCCCAGCCCGCCGGGTGTGCAGGTTTCATCAGAACCGGCCAAAACGACGATGAAGCACCCGCGGCCGGCAGTCACCGGGCTCTTGACAATTCCTTAAATCCGGTATTTCCTATAGGGAATAAGGAGATTCAAATTTAATGGCCTTTTTACTCGAAAAACATGCCGGACTCGACGTCCACGCGGAGACGGCCCGCTTTGAGACCGCCCCGTTGGAGGAGATGCTGCAGTGGACATGGGACCGCTTTGGGGACCGTGCGCAAATCGGCACCAGCTACCAGGGCTCCGGCTTGGTGATCATCCACCATGCGCGAAAGCTCGGCTTGGATTTTCCAGTCTTTACCCTCGATACCGGGCTGCTTTTTCCGGAAACATATGAGTTGAAGCAGCGCCTAGAGGAATTCTTCGGGATCCAGATCCAGAGTCTGGATCCGGCGCAAACCGTGACGGAGCAGCACGAAACCTACGGCGGCAATCTCTGGGAATCGAATCCGGATACCTGCTGCACCCTGCGCAAAGTGCTGCCCCTCCAGCAGAAACTCTCCCACATTGATGTCTGGATCACTGGCCTGCGCCGCAACCAAGGTGAGACCCGGGCAAAGACCGGCATCCTGGAACTCTATGAATTTGATAAGCTCCGCGGTAACCATATCCTGAAGCTCAACCCCATGGCGAATTGGAGCCGGGAGGCCGTATGGGACTACCTCCGGGAAAATAAAATCCCCTACAATCCCCTGCACGACCGGGGCTATCGCACCATCGGCTGCTGGCCCTGCACCAAAATGGCCGGCGGCGAAAGCGAACGCGCGGGCCGCTGGGAAGGTTTTGACAAGCAGGAATGCGGGATTCACACCTTCCTGGGCTCAAATATTTAACCGGAAGCGGTTGCGGCTACCTCATCCCCTGCCAGCGCGGGGAGAAGCAACTTCAACCCGAAGCATCCTCCCGGACAAAAAAACAACTCCGGGAGCTGTTGCCAGCCACCCGGAGTCGATTATTCCCCCCCAAGAGAATAAGTTGAATTTAGTAAATTCGGAAACAGGTGGCAAGACTATTCGATGAAATTCGGATTAATTTTACGAGAACGCAATGGTTCCCTTGCCCATCGCGAGCCGGGATCTGCGGAACGGGAGTCGATGCGTCCCGTTTCGCTGGTTCAGTAGCCGAGGGTGTGCAGCACGGCTTCCATGCTATTAGCGGCTTGGAGCGGGGCGAAGCTGCGGTGCTTCAAGGGCGCATCAATATCCTTCAGCCCATGGCCAGTCACCGTGAGCACCAGGGTGCTGCCCTCCGGGATGCCCCGCACCGGACAGGTGGCGCAGGGTTCGCGGTGACAATCGAGGCATTTCAGCAGCCCGGCCACGGAGGCCGCACTGCCGGGCTCGATGAAAATCCCTTCGTTCGCCGCCAACCAGGCTTGGGCGTCGAGAATTTCCTGGTCCGTGACGATGTCAATGCTGCCTTTCGAGTCCCGGATAGCGGCTTTGGCCTGATCCCAACTGGCAGGATTGCCGATGCGGATGGCGGTGGCCACCGTTTCGGGATGCTCCACCACCTTATTGTAGAAAATCGGGGCTGAACCCGCCGCTTGGAAGCCGGTCATGCGGGGTTTTTTTGTCGCCTTGCCCATGGCGGCGTATTCTTCATAACCTTTCCAGTAAGCCGTAATATTGCCGGCATTGCCTACCGGCAGAATGTGAATGTCCGGCGCATCGCCCAGCTCATCAATGATTTCGAATGAGGCGGTTTTTTGACCTTCAATGCGGAATGGGTTGATGGAATTAACCACTTCAAAATCGTCACGTTCCCCGATCTTCCGGACCAGATCGAGGGCGTCATCAAAATTGCCATCAATGGCAATTACCTTCGAGCCATACACAAAAGCCTGGGCCAGCTTGCCGGCGGAGATCTTGCCAGCGGGGAGCAGGACCACGCACTCCATACCGGCGCGGGTCGCATAGGCGGCCGCAGCAGCGGAGGTATTTCCCGTGCTGGCGCAAATCACCGCTTTTTTACCGGCCTCGGCTGCCTTGGACATTGCCATGGTCATGCCCCGGTCCTTGAAGGAACCGGTGGGATTCAATCCTTCGTATTTGATAAATACCTCACAGCCCCGGCCGGTCAGGGCACTCAATTTGGCGGAGTGGATCAGCGGGGTGGAACCCTCATTCAGGGAAACGACTGGCGTCGTATCGTTGACAGGAAGGAAAGAGCGGTAGCGGGAAATGACCCCGCGGTCGTGGAGCGGCTGGCGGAACATGGGCCGTTTTAGTAGGACTTTCCTTCGGGGATTCAAGCGCTGGTTGCGCGGGTTGCGCGGGGAGCTCGGGGAGCGCGGCTCCAGGCAGCCCTCCCTCCCCGTGCCTTTTCCTCACCGAACTTTGGCATCAAATCCTCCCCGTCAATTTTAAAAATTTCCCTGCCGTCTTAGCCCGGTTGGCCTGCATCCATTATTCCCTGGTAGCGTTCAGTCACGCCGCCAACCGCCCGCAGGTCCATGCGGCAAATTAGACCAAGCGTTGCTGAAGGCATAGAAAGGCACCGCCAGCTCCATGAGGATCGGCCAAACGGATGCTGGTGGGAAGGGTGGACTGGCTGTGGCGGGCGAGGAACTCGCTTTGCGATTCCAGTTTTACCGTGAGGAGTCCGCTGGATTCGCCGAGGCGGATCAAGTCAGTGAAGTTGACATCGGCAGTGAGATCGCAATGGCCAGGATCGCGGTAGAGGGCCAGGCCGGCCAGGCGCTGGTGCTGGTGATAGCCGCGCAGGGTGCCCTGCGGACGGCGGTGGTAAAGGCCTTCTGCGGTGCCGCCGTAATCGATGGTGAGCATGGTGCCACGCCGCCAGTGGGGACGCCAGGTTTGGAACCAATCACCCCAGGATTCGTGGACTTCGATGCGCTGGCCCTCGGCAAAACCACTGGCGGGCAGGGATAAATCGCGGGGGATGCCAGGCCGGACGGTCTCCACGGCGCGGCCTTCAGGGGTGAGTTCCAGCCAGACTTCCTGCCAAATGCCCCCGTGGCGCTGGAGCAGGGTGACGGGGAAGGCATCGACGAGTTCGTTGGAAACTATCAGGGCTTCCCCCCCGGCGGCCTGGAGGGCGGAGGCGGGGTCCGGGTGCCACTGCACGCCGCGCCCCAGGATTTTCCGTTGCTCTGCCTCAAGCCGGGGGGCGCGCTCCACGAGATGACTTTTCCAATGCCAACGGCCACGCCAGCCGAGGGCCTGCCGCACTGCCTCGTGCAGGGTCCCGCTGCCAGGACCGATCTCGATCAAATGGCGGCAGCCCCCGGCGGCTTCGTGGGTGATCCAGTGGGCGATGGCCTGGCCCAGGCGGGGGCTCAGGGTGGCACTGGTGGAGAAATCCCCCTGCGCACCCACGCTGCGGATTTGCCTTGTGTAATAGCCAAAATTTGGATCATAAAGGGCCGCTTCCATAAAACGCCGGAAGGGCACCGCGCCGCCTTCAGACGCGAGCCACTGACGCAAGGTAGGCTGGAAATCTGCGGCCATGGCCCCATGTTGTGGCACAGCGCGCAGGCATGCAATCCGGCGCTTGGGCTTTTCTCCACCAGATGGAAAATGGAAAGGGCATCTGCCTCTGTGAAGAAGCCTCACTAACCCGGAAGACTTCCGCCTGCACGGGCACCCCCGGGCTCCAATCAGTTCCCGGCATGGCTGTAAGTGCGAAGCACTGCGTGGCTCCGAGGTGAAGGGCAGCGGCAGGGCCTGATCCTTCACGTCCCAGGTGTTTGCATCGCCATGAGGGTGGTCAGAAAAACCGCCGAATGCCTGGGAGGCTCCGCTTCTGAATTCACCTTCAACACGCGCCGGGTATTTCCCCAATCCCCTTGGATTGCAATCTTTCCTTGTCTGCCAAACCGCAGGAGAATCCCCATCGCCCTGCCCTGGCAAACCCGTCTACCGCCGTGCCTTCTTTTTGGGCGCTTTGGCAAGGTAATTGACCTTGAGGGCTTTGGTGGAGCCTTTGGGAAGTGGTTGGCCGGCGGCCATGGCTTTGAGTTCGTTGATCTGGTCGCGGAGGAGGGCGGCGCGTTCGAATTCCAAGGCGCGGCTGGCTTCGACCATTTCCTCCTGGAGCTGGGCGATCACGGCGGCGGTGTCGTCCGGGCCGCCCTCGGCGACTTTGGAGGAATGTTCGGCAAAGGGATCCACGGGAGCATGCAGGCTTTCCTGGAGGTGGCGGACGGTGCTGCGCGGGGTGATGTTATTTAAGGTGTTATACTCCTCCTGCTTGCGGCGGCGGTAGGTGCTGATGCCGATCAGCGCCTGGATGCTTTTCGTCATGATGTCGGCAAAAAGATAAACCTCGCCGTTCAGGTGCCGCGCGGCGCGGCCTGCGGTTTGGATCAGGCTGGTTTCGCTGCGCAGGTAGCCTTCCTTGTCGGCATCGAGGATGCAGACGAGGGAGACCTCGGGGAGGTCGAGGCCTTCGCGCAAAAGGTTGATGCCGACCAGAATATCAAATTCCCCCAGCCGCAGCGCCCGCAGGATTTCCACGCGCTCCACCGTGTTGATATCGCTGTGCATGTAGCGGACTTTCAGGCCCACGCCGCGCAGGTAATCCGTCAAATCCTCCGCCGTGCGTTTCGTCAGGGTGGTGACCAGCACGCGCTGCCCGATCTCCACCCGCAGGCGGCATTGCTCGATGGTTTCGTCGATCTGGCCTTTGAGAGGGCGGACCGTGATGATCGGATCCAGCAGGCCGGTGGGCCGGATAATCTGCTCCACAATGAGATCCTTGCCCGGCGTGCTGACGTCGAATTGCTCCACCGGAATATCCGCGCCGGAGATGCGCGGCAGGCGCTCGGGAATGCCGGGGTCAATGTCCGCTCTTTTCACGGCCGGGATGAAGCCGGTGTTCCCCACCACGCTGTTTTGGATCTCGAACCTGGCAGGCGTGGCGCTGACATAAAGCCGCTGACGGGTGCGCTTCATGAACTCCGGAAATTTCAGCGGACGGTTATCCAACGCACTGGGCAGGCGAAAGCCGTAATCGACCAGCGTGGTCTTGCGGCTGTGGTCGCCTTCATACATCCCGCCGATCTGGGGCACGGTGGCGTGGCTTTCGTCGATCACCAGCAGGAAGTCGTCCGGAAAAAAATCCAGCAGCGTGTAGGGCGTGTCGCCGGGCGGGCGACCGGTGAGGTGGCGGCTGTAGTTTTCAATCCCTTGGCAGAATCCCATCTCGCGCATCATTTCGAGATCGTAATCCGTGCGCTGCCGGATGCGCTGGGCCTCGATGAACTTGCCTTCCTCTTCGAATTTGGCCACGGAAAGATCGGCTTCCTCACGGATTTTCACCAGAGCGCCCTTCATCTTGTCAGCCGCCGTGACGAATTGCTTCGCCGGGTAAAAGGTGATGGCGTCGATGATATTCGTGGCCGTGCCGGTGAGCGGATCAAAGACGCTGATGCGGTCGATTTCATCGCCGAAAAACTCCACGCGAACGCCCTCGTTTTCCAGGGAAGCCGGCCAGACTTCAACCACATCCCCGCGGGCGCGGAACTTGCCGCGTTGGAAGGCGATGTCGTTGCGCTCATACAACATTTCCACCAACCGCGTCAGGAAATGATCCCGGTCCATCAGCATGCCTTTGCGGATCGGGAACATGGCCTGCGCATAGTCCTCCGGCGATCCCAAGCCATAAATGCACGACACACTGGCGATGACGATCACATCTTCCCGCGTCAGCAGCGCACTCATGGTGCTCAGCCGCAGGCGCTCGATCTCATCGTTGATGGACGAATCCTTTTCGATGTAGGTATCGCTGCGCGGGATGTAGGCCTCCGGCTGGTAATAATCGAAGTAGGAGACAAAATACTCCACCGCATTGTCTGGGAAAAACTGCCGGAACTCCGAGTAAAGCTGCGCCGCCAGCGTCTTGTTATGCGAAATCACCAGCGTCGGCTTCCCGGTCTTCTCGATCACATTGGCAATCGTAAACGTCTTCCCCGACCCCGTCACCCCCAGCAACGTCTGGTGGGTATTCCCCGCCTGAATGGAGAGCGTGAGTTTTTCGATGGCCTGCCCCTGGTCACCGGAGGGATCAAAGGGGGAGGCGAGTTTGAAATGGGCCATGCCGGGAAGATGGACCGCCCGCGCGGGCTTTCAGCCGGAAAATGGAGGGGATTGACGAAAGCTCAGGGCGGGGGGAACTTTTCAGCAGTTCTTCTCAAAAGCTATGACTTGCTTGGACTTTTTGGTGTTCGCGCAACGAATATGGCGCGTGCTGATCGGCAAAGCTCCAAATCCGGCCAAAGAGACTGAACAATGATGTTTGAACATCATCGAATCGACGTCGGCCATTTTTGAGATCGTGGGCCAAATGAAAATAGGGTAGGTCTATCCGGAATTTCTTGGTGGGAATAGTCAGAGAAACATTGGCGACATCATCAATGCAGGCGGCAGTTTCAAGCGGCTGAAACCCGCCGGGCGGGCAATCGGCAATCAACTGTTGGATCTCTGTAAGCTTCGACGGCTCCAAGATGACTGACTCCAGAAGTTCCTCCTCTCCCCTGCGCATACGAGACCATCGCACCCCTTGATTAACGATTCCATTTCCCGAAATCTGGGTCGTCCAACTGGTCAGGTCAGGCGCCCAGCCAGGATGATATACAACCGACAGAATGACCCCGTCTTCAGGATGGAGGTGGTTAAGAATCGGCTCCGGGTTCCGTTCCCGGACATAGTCAGGGAACGGCTCCTTTGCTCCTGCCATTGCATTTGCACAAGGCATGCAACGTCCTTCGGTCAGATCAGCAGTGATTTGGAGAATCGCAGTGCCGCATCGTTTACAGGCTGTCTTTTCTGGGGGCACAATTTCTTGATGAATGCTTAAGCGGAGGCACCGGCAGGCCGCACGCGGCGTTTTCGGGCCACGGGAGACTTTGCTGGAGCAGGGGTTGCGTCCGTCGTTTGATTTGGGCCGGGGTTGCCTGCGGCTTTGCGCTGTTTGGTTTGCTCCCGCGCCCAGGCGATGAGCTTGGTGCGGTCATAACCGAACTCCGCAGCGATGGAGGCGCGGATATCCCGGACTTCCTGGACGATGGTGTCATCATTCATGGTTTTAGTTGGATGAGGGTTTCAGGGGTGCAGACGATGGGGAAGTGGAGGTTGTGATAGCGGCAATAGTCGTGGAGATCTTTCTGCAAGGTGGCGTTGACGGGATGCCGGCAGTTCCAAGTGAGAAGATAATCCATCCGGTGCAACATGGCCATGCCCAAATGGGAGGCATCCGTAGCGGCTTTGGGAGGCAATTGAAACAACCGAATCAATTCCGCTTCCAGTTGGTCCAGCTCCTCGGGCACATCCAGTTCCGGCAGCGGAGTCAGGTAAACCAGCCGTCGCTGTGCTGCGCCGTGATCGCCCCCTGCTGCCTCCGCCCGCACGAAGGCTGAACTGTAGAGGAAGAAACGATGCCGGTGCTGATTCCACTATTCATGGGTCCGTTTCTGGTTTGTCGCCATCGGCTTCTGCCGGCTGGGGTGTGCGGCCAGGTAGCTGGGGATGGTGGTCTCAACGTAAACAGTCTGCATGAGGAGAAGATAGTCCCGCAAGGCTTCCCGTAAAGGGGATCGTGATCCCGATGGGTAAAGGGGCGCGTGTGCTCCTCTTTTTTGCGCGGTAGGCGCATCCGATTTGTATGGGAACAGGGTGGAGGCGGAACTGGCGAAGCGGGAAACCGGGGCTACGGTGTGCAGCATGAAAATCCTATCGGTGCTTCTTCCTCTGGCGGCTTGCGGACTGTTGGTTTATTTCTTCAATCGCCCCGTGGCGGTGGTGCCGTTGCGTTATGATTTGGTGATTGAAAATGCCCGGCTGGCGGATGGGACGGGTGGGGCACTGACGACTGGCAGTATTGCGGTGAGGGACGGGCGGATCGTGGCGGTGGGGCAGGTGGATGGCGGGGCAGTGGTGGCGGTGAGGATTGATGCCGGGGGGAAGGTGGTGGCTCCGGGGTTTATTGATGTGCACACGCATTCCGAGGACATCGCGGATTTGCCGGTGGCGGAGAATTTCCTGCGGATGGGGGTGACGACGATTGTGACAGGGAACTGCGGCAGCTCGGACACGGACATTGCCAAATTTTTCACGAAGGTGGAGGCGGCGAAGTGCGCGGTGAATGTAGCGACGCTGGTGGGGCACAACTCCGTGCGGCGTCTGGCGATGCATGGGAGTTGGGACCGGGTGCCTTCGCCGGAGGAGCTGGAGAAAATGAAAGCGCTGGTGGATCAGGGGATGCGCGACGGCGCGGTGGGCTTGAGCACGGGGCTGATTTATTTGCCAGGGACATTTGCGAAGCCGGAAGAGATTATTGAACTGGCGAAGGTGGCTTCCGCACACGGCGGGATTTATGCCAGTCACATGCGGGCGGAAAATTTGAGGATTTTCGATGCGCTGGAGGAGGTTTTCCGGGTGGCCCGCGAGGCGAAGATCCGGGCGGAGGTGTCGCACTTGAAATTGTCAGGTCCCTCGGCCTGGGGGAAGACAAACGAGGTGATCGCTGTGCTGGACAAGGCCCGCGCCGAAGGATTGGCGATCACGCACGACGCCTATGCCTACACGGCTTCCAGCACCACGTTGTCGCAATTGATCCCGGACAGCGCCCGTGAAGGGACGGAGGCGGATTTCCTGGCTCGGATCAACGATCCGGTGAAAAAGGCGGAAATCATCGCCGGGATGAAGGAAATGCTCCAGCGCTCGGGCCGGGAGGATTACCGTTATGCGGTGATTGCCCGGTTCCGGCCCGATCCGGGGTTGATCGGCAAAAACATTGCGGAGGCGGCGCAAATCACGCGCGGCTCGGATTCGTTGGAGGACCAGATGGAAACCATCCTCGACATTCACCGCCGGGGCAGCGGCAGCGGGGTGTTTCATGGGATGAGTGAGGCGGACCTGACGAAGTTTTTGCAGCATCCCCTGACGATGATCGCCAGCGACGGCGGCCCGCGCTCCAGCAAGCCGGGCACAGACGCGTCCCATCCGCGCAGCTACGGCAACAACGCCCGGGTGCTGGGCCGGTATGTGCGGGAGCAAAAAATCCTGACGTTGGAGGAAGCGCTGCGCCGCATGACCGCGCTCCCAGCGGACACCTTCCGCCTGCCGGACCGGGGCGCACTGCGTCCGGGAGCTTTTGCGGATTTGGTGATTTTCGATCCGGAGAAGGTGAATGATCCATCCACCTATGCGGACCCGCACCACTTCGCGGAGGGATTCACGGATGTGATCGTAAATGGTGTGCTGGTGCTGCGTGATGGCAAACTAACGGGTGAACGCTCCGGGAAGGCGCTGCGGGCGGTGTCTGCCAAAGGGAAACCGGCTGGAGCAGACACCTAACGGAAAAACGGGGAAGTGATCCAAAATAATTTTGGGAATGTTCAGAAAAATGGGCTATCAGCTTCATGCTGGACTTTTAATATCCCAAAGCACCGGCCTACCAATCCGACCTGAACGACAATGAGCGAAACAGAACAATCAAAAGAGCAGGGCCCGCTGATGGATGCGTTGACTTATCCAGTGCGGGGATCGGGACGGATTTTGCTGGTGATCGGGGCGGTGCTCTCGGCGGTGATTGGTGGGGCGGCCGGATTTTCTCTTTTTGGTTTTATCGCCCTGTGTCTTGGCTTTGCCTATTTCAATGCTTTTTACTTCAGTATCGTTGAATCCACTGTGAGCGGCAACGATGAGCCGCCTGACTGGCCGGATATCTCAGACCTGTTGGGAGACATGATCGTCCCAATGATCCGCTCGATCGGTGTTTGGTTGATTTGCATGCTTCCGTTGATCGTGATGTTGGCGATCCCGATGGAAGAGGTGCCGATTCTTAAAATACTGTTGGTTTTAGCAGGATTGGGCTGGGCCGTGCTGTATTTTCCGATGGCCATTTTGAATGTGATCGTAAGCAATGAGATGATCAAGGCCTTGCCGCATGAGGTGATTCCCCGCATCCGGGCTGCGATGCCGTCCTATCTGGCGATTGCGGGACTGCTGGCGGCGGCGTTTGTGGTTTCCCTGATTGTGACGAAATTCCTTGGCCGGGTGCCTTACCTTGGGGGCTTGTTGTCTGCGGGAGGTGCCTTGTATTTTAGCATGGCGCAGGCAAGGCTGGCAGGAACTTTCTACCGCAAGCATCTGGAGGAGGCAGAAGCAGCGGAGCGGGAGGATGTCTGAGTCGCCCGGCCTCAGGTCTTTTTAAACCAAGGGACAAAGGCGCTGGTGGTGCGCTGATAGGCCCGGTAGGCGTCGCCGCGGCTTTTCAGGGAGTATTCCTCACTGAGTTTGATGCCGGTGACGTTGAGTAAAAAATGCAGCATGAGGAGGGGGCAGATCAGGGTGATCCAGCCCCAGGGGGAACCGAGGGCAGCGATGAAAAAGCCGACCCAGAAGAGGAATTCGAAGAAGTAATTGGGGTGGCGGGAGTAGTTCCAAAGGCCGGCCTGGCAGACTTTTCCCTGGTTGGCCGGATCGGCTTTGAAGGCTTTCAGTTGGGCATCAGCGAGGGATTCGCCGGCGAGGGAGAGGAGGGCGATGAGGAGTCCGGCGATTTCCACGGGCTGGAGGCCAGGATGGGCATTCCACGCCATGAGCAGGAACGGCAGGGAAAAGATGACGACCATGACAGCCTGGAGCTGGAAGAAAGCGAGGAACATGCCGGCCCCGGGCCAGCGGGCGCGCAGAGTTTGATAGCGGGCGTCCTCCACGGGGTGGTGGCTGAGGACGCGGCGCAGGATGTGGGTGCCGAGGCGCAGGCTCCACGCGGCTCCGATGGCGGTGACGGCCCATTTCCGCCATGGATCGCCCGGACCGGCGATGGCATAGAGCGGGGCCAGGATGGCGACGCCGTAGGACCACGCGGCATCTAGCAGACCGTAGTTTTTGATACGGACGCTGATGAGCCAGGTGAGGAAAAAATAGCCCACCGCGATGGCTAGACCAGTCAGGAGCAGGGAAGTGAGGGTCATAGGGGGAACAGGATGCCGGTTAAGGTCCGCCATGGGGTGGAGCTGATGGAGCCTTCGCGTGGGGAACGCGTGAGGGAACGCGGGCCGGGGCTTCCGGGATGCGGAAAGCCGGATCCGGATAAACTGCGCTTGCCGCGTGACTGCGGCAATACGATACCGGTTTTATCGTCTATTTGACTCCATGACCGCACGCCCTTTCCGCTCCGCTGTTGCTCCCCTGCTGGCTCTGCTAACCGGACTAGCCGGGGCGCTGGCCCAGTCCACCGCGACCTTCGACATGGTGCGCAACCTGGCGCGGGACCGTGCCGCCAAGCCATGGGCGGAGCGGCCTGGGAAGCTGGATCCCTTTTGGACCAATCTGAAATACGCCGAGCACCGGAAAATCAAATACGTGAGGGAACGGAGCGTCTGGGCGGATGAAAACCGGGGATTCCAAATGGAATTTTTCCACCCTGGCTGGGTGTTTCCGAAGACGGTGGCTTTTCATGAGGTGGCCCCGGATGCGACGCGCCTGCTGGAGTGGAATACCGATTTTTTCAGCTATGGCGACCTCACGGTGCCGGAAGGGACCGTCAAGCCGGATGGCTACGCCGGCTTCCGGCTGCTGGCTCCGCTGAATGCTCCCGGCCAGATGAATGAATTGGCGGTTTTTTTGGGGGCTACCTATTTCCGCTCGCTGGCTCCGGGTCTGGGGCTGGGCACCTCGGCCCGGGGGCTGGCGTTGAATCCGATGCGGCCGCAGGGGGAGGAATTCCCTGACTTCATCGAGTGGTGGGTGGAACGGCCGGAGCCTGGGGCCCGGGAGGTGCGGGCCTGGGCGCTGCTGGACAGCCCGAGTGTGTCCGGTGCCTATCAGTTCCGCATTCAGCCCGGGCGGGGCACGGTGATGGAAGTGGAAATGGAGCTGACCTTCCGGCAGGAGGTGGAATTGATCGGCATTTCGCCCTTTTCCAGCATGATGTGGTATAGCGAATTTACCTCGCCGAAGCCGGCGGATTTCCGCCCGGAGGTGCATGACAGCGATGGGCTGCTGATTCACTTTGGCGACCGGCAAGCCGCGTGGCGTCCCCTCGATAACGGAAAATCCGTGCGCCACAGTGTGTTTGCGGCGGCCAAATTTTTCGGATTTGGCCTGGCGCAGCGCGACCGGGATTTCCGCAGCTACCAGGACTTGGAGGCGAATTTCCAGCAGCACCCCAGCGTGTGGATGGAACCCGTGGGCACGTGGCCGGAGGGCCGGATCAATTTGATTGAGACGCCTGGCACCAGTGATGGCAGTGACAATGTGGTGGCGTTTTGGGAGCCGAAGGAGCGCCCAAAACCCGGAGAACCCTTACGCCTCGCCTACCGGCTGCAGTGGCTGCCGGAAATATCGGTCGCCGGACTGAGCCGGGTATTGGATAGCCGCCGCAGTGTGGTGACCTATCCCCCGGCAGAAGGCCGTCCGCCGGAGGATCTGTATGTGGTGGATTTCAGCAGCCCGGCGAATCCCGCCGATGAGGAGCTGCGCCCGGAACTGCTGGTGGAAGTGGATAGCAACGCGCGCCTTTTGGATAAAACCCTCCAGAGGAACCCCAACACGGGCGGCTGGCGGGCTACCTTTACAGTGCAAATTGATGAAAAAGCCCCGGCCTCCGAACTGGCCTGCAGGCTCCTGAAAGCGGGCCGCCCGGTCAGTGAGCGCTGGACGATCCAGTGGAAACGTTAGCCCGGATCACCGCTGGCGGGGAGGGTTTTTTCCGGATGAGTGGCGCTGCGCCGGGCTGGGAGGCGTAGGTCCGGCATATGAAGACATGGTTCATTACAGGAGCTTCCTCAGGGTTTGGCCGGGACTTGGCCGCGGCCGTCATCGCCCATGGCGACCGCGTGGCTGTGACCGCGCGGGAACTGGGCAAGGTGGAGGATTTTGTGCAGGACTATCCGTTGCAGGCGAAGGCCTACCGGCTGGATCTGACGCAGCCGGAGACGATCACCCAGGCGATGGCTGAGGCGCACCGGGACTTTGGGGGCCTTGATGTCGTAGTGAATAATGGCGGCTATGGTCTGATCGGTGCCTTGGAGGATTGCAGCGCAGAGCAGATCCTGCGGAATATTGAAACCAATTTCACGGGGCCGCTGCGGGTGATGCAGGCCGCTCTGCCCCTCTTCCGGGAGCAAAAACGGGGGCATTTCATCAATTTGGGTGCGGCGGCCGCGATCTCGAACTACGCGGGCTTTTCCGTGTATGGCGGGGCCAAGGCGGGATTGGAATTGGCCTCGGAAGCGGTGGCCGCCGAGGCTGCTCCTTATGGCGTGAAAGTGACGGTGGTGATTCCCGGACCATTCCGCACGGAATTCATCGCACGCTCCCTGGACCGGGCAGCGGGCCATTCCGGGGCCTATGATGCCACGGCGGGGAAGTTCCTCAGCTTTTTGGAAAAGGTGGATGGGAAGCAACCCGGCGATCCTGCGGCGGCGGCCCGGGCGATCATCGCGGTGGTGGATTCTGAAAAGCCGCCCTTCCGGCTGGTGCTGGGTAAATACGCCTATCAAAAAGCCCGCCGCCAACTGGATAAGCTCCGGGCGGAGCTGGATGCCTGGGAAAACACCGGGCTGCCCACGGATTTCACGGCCTGAGTCAGAGTGCTGCCAAGCCACTTGCGCCGGGGACTGGGCCGGGGTAAGCGGACAAGGTGCCCGTGACCGCTTGTTATTGTCAGGATTTTCTCAAAGCGGACATGCAGCATGTCCACCGGCAGATTGTGTCTTTGTCCCGGTGGCGGCCCGTGGTGATCACCCAAAAGCGGGAAAATGCCGCGCAGTTTCCTTTTCCAAATGAAAAGCGTGCCCTGTCGGTGCTGGGGCCGCTTCCCTGGCGGAATTGGCGGCGCTTTTGGTTCCGGCAGGTGCGGCGGGGGCCGGTGCTGATCCCGCAGAGCCGGGTGCGGGAGCTGATTTATGAAACCCTGCGTCTGGAGGCGGATGTGGTTCACATCTTTTTTGGCCACATCGGCGTGCAGTTGCTCCCGTTCATCGCGGCGAGCCCGCGTCCGGTGGTGGTTTCCTTTCACGGGGCGGATGTGGGGGTGGAGGCGGGCCACGCGGCCTGGCGGCAGGCCCTGCAGCAGGTTTTCCAGCATGCCGCGCTGATTTTGGCGAGATCGGAATCGCTGATGGCCGGACTGGCCGCGCTTGGGTGTCCGGTGGAAAAGTTGCGGCTGCAACGGACGGGGATCCCCTTGGAAGCATGGCCGTTCCAGGAAAGGCCATGGCCAGCGGATGGAAGCTGGCATCTGGTGCAGGCCTGCCGGCTGGTGCCAAAAAAGGGATTGAGGACGACCCTGCAGGCTTTCGGGGAAATCGTTAAAAAAATGCCTGCCGCGCGACTGACCCTCGCCGGGGATGGTCCACTGCGACAGGAATTGGCAGAAGCCGCCCGCGCTGCCGGACTTTCAGACCGGGTGAGCTTTCCGGGGTTTTTGAATCAGGATGCCTTGCGGGAGTTGGTTTATTCCGCCCATCTTTTCCTGCATCCCAGCGAGACCCCACCCGACGGAAACCGGGAAGGCGTGCCAAACGCCCTGCTGGAAGCCATGGCCTCAGGCTTGCCTGTCCTGGCTACGAATCATGGCGGCATTCCGGAAGCCGTGACGCATGGGCAAAGTGGCTTTTTGGTCGCCGAGGGCGACGCGTCAGGGTTGGCCCGCGCAGCCTTGGAGCTGATGGAGTCCCCAGCCAACTACGCCGTGATGGCCCGGGCCGCTTGCGGGGAGGTGACGGCGAAATTTGAACGACAAGCCCAAACCGCTATTTTAGAGAGTTACTATGACGAAGCCCAGCGCTCCCAGTTTGCTGAAAAAGACCTTACTGAAAGGCCAACAGAACGCCAGTGAGAGCAAAGATTTCGCGTTGCACAAGCTCCATGGGACTGCATTTCAGCGCTCAGCAGCCCAGCAAAAGCGGGTCAAGCCTTCCGGCGGCGATTGCGGCGAATCACCAGACCGAGAGATCCCAGCAGAAGACCGGTGACAGCAGGCTCAGGAATCGGCGCTCCCACCACGAAATTATCCATGGTATTGAAAAAGCCATTGCTGGTCGCGCTGAGGGTGAGAGTTGTCAGCGGCACGGTCGAAATATATCCCCTGAAGGCGTTTACGGAGCCGGGGGTGAAGGTGTCCGTGGTGCCATCGCTCAAGGTAACCGTGATTGGGTTGGCGACGAAGACATCGTTGGTGTCGGTCACGAAAAAATTGCCCCCAACGGCGTAAAAATTACCAGTGGTGAAGGTTAGGGTCATGGAGGCCGTCGAATTGAAATTGCCAATGAAGGTCCCCGAATCATAAATCGTTCCCGAACTGACGCTGGCGGTATAGCCAAAGCCACCCAGGAGATAGGTGGGAGGGTTCGTGGCGGAAAATGTTTCCGTGTAGGCCCCGTCCGCAAGGGAACTGAGAAAGGCTGTCTTGTCCGCAAAGACGGTGGCTGAATGAGCCGCACCTGCGGATAGAATGCCAAAAAGGGCAGCAAGGCAAAGGGAAATGGCTTTCATGGGAATAGTATTTTGACTAAAATGCTTAAATTCGGGATTTAGTCAATCAAATTGGTGCAGATACCAAGCCCAAAAGCGAATTTTTCAACATTGGGGCGCTTTTTTTCCAATTCTGGCAGGAAAATGTGAGACTTTTTATCAATGGATATTTTTCCACCAGTGCGCCAGCGCTTGCATTGCCTTGAAATCCGCCGCAGGGAGATGAGGCGGCACCCGAAACGGTCGCCGGGGGTGGCTTTCCGGAGGCGCCCTTGGAGGAAAGTCCGGACACCACATGGCAGCGTGCCGCGTGATGAACGCGGGCAGTGGGTCGTGAAAACGCCCGCTGACGGAAAGTGTCACAGAAAATAAACCGCCTCCCGCCCGCAAGGGTTGGGGGCAAGGGTGAAACGGCGGGGTAAGAGCCCACCGCCCCGTGCCGCAAGGCCGGGGGCACGATAAACCCTGCGCGGTGCAAGACAAACAGGGAAAACAGGCGGCCAGCCTGACCCTGCCGGCGCAAGCCAGCAGGATAATCCCGGGTTCGTCGCACCTGGCCGCAAGGCCAGGACGGTTGGCTGCAAGGCCGGCCTTAGATGAATGACCGTTGATCCGCCGGGCCACCAGCGGGGGACAAAATCCGGCTTATGAAGGTGCCGCCACCCCATTTAAGCCCAGCGGGGCTTCAGGACCAATTCCGGTCCTGGAGCTGGACCTGGAGACGATTTTTCAAGCCGGCCGGTTCATGCTTCCGCTGTTCCGGACTAAAACCTCCGGGGTAGGGCGTTGCTCCGGCGGCGCAGGGCAGTGAGCGCCGCCAGACCCACGGCCGTGCAAATGGTCCGCACATCCGGCTCGGGCACTGGCACCGGGAGTTGCAGGGCTTCCGCTGTCAAGTTCACCGCTTTGAAAGCGCCTTCATCGCTGCCGATCACCCCATAAATCCTGATCTCCAAGGGTTCCGGGGCATGATTGGTGAAATCTCCGAGGTTGGCTTGCAGGCTGCCGCTTCCGGCAAGGTGCGAAAATTTCAGTGGGGAAGCCGCCCTGAACCCATCCGCGCTGGTGCCAGCCCAAGCCTTGGAAGGCTGGATGAAGGTGGTGTCATAAAAGGTCAGATTGACTCCCTGAAAGACCGTTCCGGCAGGCAGGCCGTGCAGCACGAGGCTCAGGTAGGATGCCTGCCCCGCCGGGGACGCTCCCTTTGATATTTCCAGTCTGCACGAATACACCGCTTTGGACTATAATAATACCGCCTCTGGCACGTTTTACAGCACCGCCGGAAGGCCCACGGGTTTGGCAGGCACCGGTCAGCGCCTGGGCACGGGGCGTTCCATTTCCCAGTTCCTCAGCGGAGCCCCGGATAATGCGGTCAGTGGCGGCTTGGTGCAGCCAGGCTGGTATAGCATTGATGACTTCAATGCCGTGGTGTTGGATGCCCCGGAGGATTTCCTCAACAATCCGCTCCCGGGCGACGGCAGCATTGACGATAACCAGACCATCACCGGGGACTCCCTCGGGCTGGATCCCAGGACCCCCCTGACTGCCATCACGATCTGGTTTGGTTACCATGATGTCGGTTTTGACAGCGATGGCGATGGCTTCACGGCGACCGACACCAACATTTTCGAACGGGTCGCTGGTCTGACCCTTGGCACTGATGGAATCTTGAGCCCCGCGCCTGAACCGGGGCCCATTACGCTGCTCGCGGGCCTGATTTTATGGGGAAAAACCAGAATTATCAAATATTTAGATAAATTTCATAACAATTTCGTTGCTTTTTGCGCCGGTCTGTTCTAAATATCAGGATACCTTAAGGACTTGCCCCATCTGGTCGGATGAAACCCCGGGGCGCAGCCTTGCTTTTCCTGAACAATGACCAAAGAAACCACAGCGTTATCTGTAGAAGATATTGCCGCCGCCATTCAGGCGGCGAGCCACTCCGCCGCTGTTTGTGAACTCACCTCCCGGGAAATCGCCAAAGCCCTTTCGCAAAAACTGGGCAGCCAGCCCGTCCCAGGCTTGGAGGTGGCACGTTTCGCGGAGGTTGACCTGCCCACTCTGCCGGAGACCGCCGCCCCACGCTTCCGCGCGTATGCCAGGTTTGGCCGGGTGCATTTTTCCTGCCCAGCCTGCCGCCGCCGCACGGTGCTCGAATCACTCTATCAGGGCAGCCATGTGAGTTGCCCGCACTGCTACACCGCCATCCAGGCTCCGGCCCCAAAACACCACATCCCGGCGAGGAATCTGGGCCGGACGATGGAGCCCCTGCTGCGCCCGCAGGACTTTGCCCAGGTCGTGGATGCGAGGCGCATCCTGCCGTGGCTGTGGCAAAGGCTCCCCTCCGTCAGACAGGTGGTCGGTTCTGCGGGAGTCGCCCTGCTGGTCGCCAGCCTCATCGCCATTGCGCCAATCGCAATGGAATAGGCTGGGCAGGATCACCATTTTTCGAACCCTGCCATGGTGGTTCAGGCGGCCCAGCCCGCCAAGTGAGAGTTGAGAGGGCGAAACTCAAGGCACTGCGTCACTGGAAGCACCTCCTGCGGATGAATGCCGGAATTCAGGCAAGCTCCTGGGATTGAATCTCTCAACTCTCAACTCTCAACCTTCAACTCACAAGTTTCAGTTTAGCACGGACTCACTTGCCTTCGGCGTCCTGAAGTTGGTTTTTCAGGCGCTCGGTGTCCTTGCGGACGCGATCGAGGAGGGTTTCGGCGTTCTTGACTTCTTCTCGCAGTTCGTCCAATTCCGGCCGGGCGAATTTGCCGGTTTCGACTTTTTTCAAAAGATGAATCAGGGTGGTGGAGGGAATCGCAAAGCACTCAATGCGGCCGGATCGCGCGATGTTGAGGCCGATCACATGGCCGTTTAAATCGATAATGGGCCCACCGCACTCGGAGGGCTGCAGCACCATGTCGGTTTGCAGAGCGGTAGGGAAGCCGGTGCGGGTGCGACTGAGGGCACCGCTCATCATATTGCGCACGTCTTCCATGAGACCGCTGTGGTTCTCATCCCGCCGCCGCAGGGTAGCGGTGATTTCCTTGTCCTCCTGACCGCGGCGGATCATGACTTTGATGCTGTCGTAGGGTTTATGGGAGGCGATTTTTTTGATGAAGTCGGCGACGGATTCCATGCTCTGACCGTTGATCGAGAGGAGCACATCATCTTTGAGCAGGCCGGCTTCGGACGCGGCGCTGGCGGTGCCGACTTCCTTGATGTGCAGGCCGCCCTCCTTCTTTTCCAGGGAAATGCCGAGGAATCCTTTGCGGGATTCATCCATATTGCGGGGAGCGACGCTGACGACACCAATGGCGACAGGCAGCCTCTCGGGGCCGGCGGCAGCGACGTAGCTGCCCGGGGCCGGGGTGATGCTGGCATCGAACTCGACCGGCGTGAGGCCGCTGGCTTCCACCTTCAGCAGGGCGAGGTCGTGACGGGGGTGCGTGTCGGTGATCGTCAGGGGGAGAGTGATACCACCGGGGAATTGAGCGGTGAGATGGGTCAGGGTCTTGCCTTTGCTGTCCTGGAGTTCGCTGGCTTTGGAGACGAGCCAGCCGTTGGCGTTGACGGAGGTGGCAAAGGCGATGGGCTTGCCCTCGCGCATGAGGCGGGCGGTGCTGCGGCGGGCGGTTTCCAGGATGGGGGACCATGCGGCGGCCAGTTCCGGTGTTTCCCGGCTAAAGCGGTCCTGGGCCCGGTCGTTGTCCGCATCTGCCACACTGTCAGAGATTTCCTCATCGGCCTCCGTTTTATCCTTGTCCTTGTCTTTCTCTTTCTCATTCTGTTTGGCGGAAAGCGCGGCGGGCAGGGCCAGCGCCAGGGCGCAGATCAGGAATCCGGCGGCGGCAGAGCGGTGGAAGGGAAGGGGGAATTTCATGACAGTAGGCGGTTATTTTTTGCCGAGCTTGACTTCGATGGTTTGGGTCTGGCCGTCGCGTTGGATCGAAAAGCTGACGGCATCCTCTGGTTTGAGGTCGAGAAGCGCATTGGCGGCTTCCGTGGGGTTGGCCACTTTCGTGCCGTTGATTTGTTGGACCAGGTCCCCGGCTTTCAGTCCGGCTTTCGCGGCAGGACTCTCCGGGGAGATGTCACTGATTTTAGTCCCTTCCGGGCAGACTTCCAAGGCCGCTCCCAGGTAAGGACGGGGAGCGGAGGGGTCAGGACTGAAGGGCTCGCTCCCGGGGTTGTCTTCCTCCTCCATTTTGCCTTCGGCATCCCGGCGCGGCAGGGTGCGACGGCCCAATTCCAATTTCAGGTCCACCAGTTCATCCCCGCGCTGCACCGCCAAAGGGACGATGTCGCCAGGTTTCCGGCGGCTGATCAAGCGCTGAATGGCGGGCCAAGTGGCCACTTCGGAGCCATCGAATTTTTTGACCACATCTCCCGGTTTCAGCCCCGCCTTGGCGGCCGGCAGGTCTTCCCGCACGCTCTTCACTTTAACACCGTCCCGGCTTTCCCGGTCAAAGACCGCTCCGGTGATCGGCCGGCTTTCGTTGGTGGTGTTAAAGGTGATTTTGCCCCAGGTCTGATCCTTGATCAGCTTGTCCCAGTCAAAGCGCAGGGTATCAATCGCGACGTGGCGGTTCATGGCCACGTTCCCGTGGATTGAGGAATGGATGCCGACAACGCGGCCATCCATATCGAACAAGGGTCCTCCGGAGTCTCCGCCAATCAACGGGCAGGAGGTGAACAGCGCCCCATCCAAATCCCGCCGCCAGATCCGGCCCAGCCGGACGGGAGGTTGACGCTCAAAGCTATAGCCCCCCGGGTGGCCCATGGCGACGACCCAGTCCCCGAGACTCAGCAGATCGGAATTTCCCATCTCCACAAAAGGCCACTCGCCGGGTTCCGTGATACGGGCCATGCCGGCATCGGTGGTGCGGTTGGCCCCCAGGGAGGTGCCTTTGACGCGGCGGCCATCCGGAAAAATGATGGTGAGATTATTGCCCGTGGCCTGGGTTACGTGGGCAGCTGTCAGGATCAGGCCCTCCTTGTTAATGATCACTCCGGAGCCGGAGCCGGGCTTGTCGTCATCCGAGGAGGTCACTGACACCACACAGGGCAACACCCGGCTCACGATGGTTTTTACCTTTTCCTCACGGTCCTTGAGTTCCTTCAACTCCTTCGCCAGTTCCGCACGGCATGGCAGGCCGACCGCAATGAGTGCCCCCAGAACCAGCAACAAGCAATAGAACGACTTCATAATGGGACGAAAAAACGGGGACACGCCAGCAATGTATCAAAGAGACGCCCGCCCGGCAAGATCGGAACGCAAAATCCATGCCGGAACTCTCATTGGGAACGAATTCCGTGCCCAGCGGTTCAATTCAAAGGTTGAAAAACTCAGATTTACCAAAAACGACCACGGGCCAGTGTGGAAATGAGCGGTTGCCCGTCGGGCCAGGTGGCTTATCCTAGTGAAGTATAGGAGCACGCCCCGGCGCGCTTCGCTGTCATAAGCCCGGGGAGATGCAGCCCAGGGTGAGGCGACAGAGACGCCCTCTATCCTACCCCCTCACGGGGCAGAGCCCTTCCGGCTCCTGCGCTGCCATTCCGGCCGTCGCACCGCTCCATCACGCCCATTGACCTGCGCATCTCCCATCGATGCCCCATTAAAAACCATGTCCCAGACTGACCAACCCAATCCCCGACAACGCCGCAGCGGCCGCCACCAAGGCCGCTCCCGCTCCTCAGGCACCCGCTCCCGCAGCGGTGCCCATTCCGACCGCACTCCCCGGGAAGACCACCGCGACTGGGAACCGGTCGACCGCGGGCGTGATATCCGCCGCCGCGAGGCAGAAAAGCCGGGCTTCTTCCAAAAGCTCCTCTCCACCCTCTCCTTTGGCCTCCTCGGCGGGAAAAAGAAGTCTAAAACAGGCACCAAACCCGGGAAAACCGGCGAACGCCCTGCCCGGAGTGAGCGCTCCAGCCGTGCCCCCCGCGAGGCCCGCCCTCCGCAGGAACCGCGGGGTCCCCGCGCGATCACCCCGCCGGATCCTGACGCTATCACCGGCCCACGCCTGCATGTCGGCAATCTGAGCTATGATGCCGCCGAAAGCGACCTTACCGACCTCTTCAACGGCGTGGGCAAGGTGCAGAACATTGAGGTCGTCTATCACCGCGAAACCCAGCGCAGCAAAGGCTTCGCTTTCGTCCAAATGCTGACCGTCGACGAGGCCAAGCGCACCGTCATCGAACTCCATGGCAAAGATTACATGGGCCGGAAACTGGAAATCGGCCCCGCCCGCGCTCCCGGCGAAGGCCGCCGCGAACGCCGATAACCTATTATAGCCGCATCCGCCGGTGGGTGGACAGGAGCCCCTGTCCCCCACCGGCTTTCCATTTTCTGCCCTCTGGCACTTCCCTTCATATGTCCCGCCCTCCGCTTCCCCTTTACCTCACCGGCCCCACCGGCTGCGGAAAAAGCGCTGCCGCTCTCCTCCTCGCAGAACTCACTGGCGGCGAGATCATTTGTGCCGATGCTTATCAAGTCTACCGGGAGATCCCCATCCTCACCGCGCAACCGGAAGCCGCTGCTCTCGCCCGCGTCCCCCACCATCTCTACGGCTCCGTCCCTGTGACCGGTGACATGGACGCCGGACGTTTTGAACAAACCGCCCTGGCCGCGATCGCCGCAGTGCAATCCCGCGACCGCCTGCCCATCGTCTGTGGAGGTTCCGGCCTCTATATCAAAGCCCTCACCCACGGCCTTTCCCCTCTGCCTCCGGGCGACCCCGAACTCCGCCGCCAGTTGGAACTGATCAGCCCGGAGGAACTGGCAGACCGTCTCATGCAGCTCGACCCCGGCTCTGCCGCGCAACTTAATCTGCAAAACCCCCGGCACGTCACCCGGGCGCTTGAAATCTGCCTCCTCACCGGCCAACCCGCCTCCGAACTCAAGCAATCCTGGGCCATGCCCCGATCCGGCGTGCGGGGCGTCTACTTGGATCTGCCGCGCGAAATCGTCTACGGGCGCATCAACGCCCGCACCCATGCCATGGTCGCCGCCGGCGTTGTCGCCGAAACCGCTGCGGTCGATGAAGACACCCTCTCCGCCACCGCCAGCAAAGCCATCGGCCTCTGGGACTTCCGCGCCGTCGCCGATGAAGCCACTTCCCTGCCGGAAGCCATCGCCAGCGTCCAGCAAACCACCCGCCACTATGCCAAGCGCCAGGCGACTTGGTTCAAGCGCGAGACCGCCTTCGTCAACGTTCCCGTCTCTCCCCTCGATACCGCGCTGGAAACCGCCGAAAAAATCCGCCGCATTTTCGGGCTGAAGAAAATTTAGGCCCTTGCTGCCTATGCGGTGGCATAAAGTTTCAGAAGGGCCAGTGGGATCAGCTTAAGGGCTTGCTCGTGGGTGGCCAGCAGGTTCACGGGTGGAGCGCAGCCGGCCTGTTCTGCCTCCAGCCACCGTCCGGCACAGAGGCACCAGCGGTCCCCTGCCTTCAGTCCCGGAAAATCATATTGCGGCTCAGGGGAAGTCAGGTCATTTCCGCGGGATTGGGTAAAGGCCAGAAAGGCCTCACTCATTTCAGCACAAACGGTATGGGATGCCCGGTCTTCCCGGCAGGTGTGGCAGAATCCATCCCTGAAAAAACCAGCCAGTGGTTTGGTGCTGCATTCCCGCAACGGTGTTCCCAATACGTTTTTCATGGATGGGCAGTTGGATGATAGTTGGCGGTGACCAGGAGGTTCTGCAAAATCATAACGCATGGATTCCGCATCGCCATCCTGAAATTAACATTTTTTTTGAGGCCGGGGTGCGCAAACATAAGCAGTCGCGTGACTGGTCCCGCGCGGCCTGATTCCGGACCGTCCGGAGGGGAGGAGCGCTTTTTTTGCGTTCGTGTGAAGATTTTTTCAACTTTGCCCGGGGCAATCCGAATGAGGAGGGGACGGTGGCGTGCCCCAGCAGAAGAACTGCGGCGGCGCGCGGCACCGGAACCCATTCACTCCATCATGCGCTCTCCATTTACCGCACTGCTCCGCCCGTTCGTGGCCCTGGCACTCTGCATCGGCTGCATGTCCGGTGCGTCCCCTGCCCTGCAGGCTCAGGTGCTGGACCAGACACTCTTCACGGCCGGAACGGTCACCAGGAATGCCGCCAACCAGCACTGGGCCTATCTGGCCCTGCAGATCGATGATCCTCTCAAGCTCCGGCAGCGGAAGATCGCGGTCTACTCCAAGGCCGGTCAGCCCGGATCGCCCAATGCCTTTGTCCGGAAGGGGGTCATCACGGTGCAGACGGATCCACTGATTCTCCAGACCCTGATCAGCCGGGCGGTGAATCTTGGGGAATCGGCAGCGGAACTCGAATTCGCACTCAACGAAATCTTCGGCGAACTGGTGCCCGATCCGTCACTGGCCCTGAAGGGAAAGTTGAGCGCCGTGATTCAGGGCGCCTTGGCTGATCCGCAGCAGTATGGCAGTCTGGTGCTGCTCTCCCGCACCCATCCCGCCGTCGCGCTGTCGCTGGGGCTGGCGTGGGCGGAGCCGATTCCCGCAGGCGACAGCACCTTCGAGCTGCGTGAATTCGATGTGGCCAAGGGCATGGACACCGGCGTGGTGGGCCGTGTCACGGTCACGGCTGGCGCACCGGTGGTGCTGCCCGCGCCCTCCCGTCCGGTGGATGTGCCGGATCTGAGTGCGAAGGGGCACCTCAATTCCCGGATGCGCTGGGGCACCCCCGTGGCGCTGCGCCGGCTCTCGCTGCTGCATTTCGGGTTCAATCTCTACCGCATCCCACGCGCTTTCGCAGAGGGCACGAACCTCCACGTCACTCCGCCCGATCCGGTCACCCTCGCCGGCATGGCGGAGCAGGGGCTCAATGGCGTGAAGCGCATCAACAAGGCCCCTGCGCTGGCCGCCAGGGCCATGACGGAAGTGGAAGCGGCGAATCTGGCCGTAGACCCGAAGACGGCATTCATCAACGACGACAACGCGCTCGCCCAGGAAGATGCGGTGCCGTTCAAGGATGGCGATCAGTTCTATTATTTCCTGACCGCACGCGATCTGCTCGGCCGCGATGGCCTGGTTTCTCCCGGCACCCTCGTCACGATGACGGATCGGGTGCCGCCCTCCTCGCCGCGTGGCGTGGTGGTGGAAAATGACTATCGCTACGAAGCGGGCCTGCCAATCCAGAGGCTGCGGGTGACGTGGAAGCAGCGCCCGATTGAGGCCGACAACAACGTGACCGGTTATTACATTTACCGCTGGGTTTCGCCAGGAGATGTGGCGACGCTGGGAGGCAATCCGATGCTCAACCGGATCTCGCCGCTGGTTCCTCACCTCCCCGGGCAGGCCACGCAGACCTTTCTGGATGAGACGCCGGACGCGCCTACCGCTCCGGGTTCACTGGATCACACCATCTACTATACCGTGCGGGCGGTGGAACAGACCTCCAACAGCCAGAATCTGTCAGGACACAGTGCCCCCGCAGGCGGCGTGCTCCGCGACCGGGAGGCACCCGAAGGTCCCAGCGGCGGGGTGTATGTGGAATGCTGCGACCCGGTGGCCGCCGCAGATGGGACGGAAGAGCAGCGTCTGACGGGTGGTGATGCGGCCGAGGCCGTGTTCGATCTGATCTGCACCCGCGAGTCGTCAGCCATCCGGTTCGCGGATTTCTTCCTGTTCGGCGGGAATGCGGCACAGCATCATGCCCGGGTTCATTTTCAGCCGGGTGCCACGAAAGTCAGAAAGCGGGTGGTGCTGCGCCGGACCAGTCTGACACCGCCATTCACCATCCACTGCCGCACCGGAACAGATGCGGAGCACCTGTCGTCTTTTGCAGTGCAGGTGATCTCCGGATTGCCGGCCGTGGATCAGCGCCGTCTGGTAAAGTTCCGCGGATTCGTCCGGTGCACGGAGATCCTCTGGGACGAACGCGCGGAGCTGCTCGGCTGCACCGGGCACGATCCGAATCCTGACATTCAGGGCGGCGAGGGTGCTGCAGCGAATGCGGTGCACGGGCTGAAGGTAAAGATGGACCTCACGCTCACCACGAAGGAATGGCGGCTCTACCGCCGGATTGATGGAGGCAAGTTGACCCTGCTGCGGCAGGGCCTGGCCGACTACAGCAACGTGCAGCAGATCGAAGTCGTGGACAAGGATCTGCCCGCAAGTGCCAGCACCATCTTTTACTTTGGACAACTGCTGGATCAGAACGGCAATGCCAGCCAGCTCGCCCTGCTCAGCAAGGCAGTGCCTCTGGCTCACTCGCCTCCCGCCCCCATGCTCGCTCCCGTAAGCATCGGCGGCACGCCGGGCAGCCCGGTCGCAGTAGTAAAATGGTTCTGCCCGCCGCAGGGGGTGGAACGGTTTGAAGTCTTCGTGCATGTGGAGCCGGGGCCGACGCCGAATCTTCTCACGCCGCAACTCGGGGAGAACCACCATCAGCCCATCGATCAGTTTGCCAATGGTCCAGTGGACAATGACGACACGGAGACGCTGTCCTACGGGGCCTACTTCACGCCGCAAATCGGTGGAGCGTTCGGCGATGGACCGGATTTTCAATTCACGTTCCCCTTCGCCAAGGACAAGACCTATCTGATCCAGATCGCCGCGAAGTCGAAGAACGGCACCCGTTCCACCATTGGAAATGTGCAGCGGCTGAAATGGAAAGGCGGGCAGTCGCTCGCAGGAGTGCCGGTGCCGGGAACGCCGAATGTGCCGTGGCCCGAGATCCTGCCACCAGAGCCGGGCGACGCATGGCATTCCTCCATGATTCCGGTGCAGTTAAGCCAGCCGGACTTCAGCGGAGTCGGCATCCGCATTGGCGAGCTGTCGGCCAACGAGATCATCATTCTCGGCGGTGCCGTTCATGCCCGGGGCCGCGGCAGTCTGAACAGCGCGCTCTTTCCGGGTATCGCCCCGACGGGTTCGGGCGACAAACTGCTGCCGCTGGTGCTCTACCGCTACCAGGTAGCGAACGCCCTGTTCCAGAATGTGTCAGGAGACATGATCCAGGTGACCCCGCTGATGGAGACCATCGCCCTCGCGGAGAAGGTGGGGCCGGGAGGGGACTATATGCAGGTGACGGACCCCTTTGTGCGCCTCTACGCGCAGACTGCACCGGAGCCGCACAACTGGATCTATCTGCTCGACACGCAGCCTGTGGTGCGCCGCGCCACCTATGCCTATGTCGCCGTGCGCTTCGGCAAAAATGGCGAAATCGCGTCCGTCCACCCGCTTCCGCCAGTCACCGTGAACTGACTGCCACGTCCGCAATCCTTATAGAATTCCGAAGATGAAATCCCTTCCTTCCCTCATGCTGCTGGCCGCCATCGCTGCCGCCAGAGCGCAGACCACCTCCACACCGCAGGAACTGCATGTGCGTGCCGATCTCAACGGAGACGCTCGCCCCGACCTCACCGTGATCAGCCGCGCCGACGGCTCGTTCCGCACTGGCTATCAGACGGAGCCGGGACTCCTGATATGGTCCGCATCACGGGCCAGTGGTGCTCCGGGCGCAGCCTGGGCTGCGGCCGGGAATCTCACGGGCTTTCCTGCGGCGCTCGCAGTGTCCGCCCCTGGGGCTAACCTGGTCAGCATCTTCCCCGCCCCTGCGCCGGAGAGTGCGGTGGTGCCGGTGATCGTATATCCCACAGGCGTCGGCCCGGCCGGTGTGATTGCTGCGGACATCGGAGGTCCAGGCAACACCGCGAATGATGATCTGCTGATCTATTCCAGCATGAATGATGCGCCCGGCACGCACCGGCGTGAGCTGGTCCGCCACACCGGCGGTGGTTCCGACACCTTTCCGCTGATCAGTCAGGGAAATGCCGCTGCCTTCCGCGCCGGCGGCCGGGTGATCGCCCGGGATGGCGGCGTGTCCTACGCCGCAGTGCTGGAAGGCGCGGAGAACAGCGCGACCTTCCGCCTCACGGACGTTTCCGGTGCAGCCGTGGTGGAGACGGCGAATGTGGCCGGCCTGCCCGGATCGGGATTTGTGTCAGAACGCTTTTCTGCCCCGGCATATCACCACTTCTTTTTCTGGCAACGCGGCCAGGCTGGCATCGCATGGCGGCCTGCGGCCCTCCTGGGAGTGGATGGAGTGCAGTTTCTGGCCGGAGGCACGATCAATGCAGGGCGTCCCGTGGGCGAAGTCATCCTTCTGCCGGGCGGTGTGGCACCGCGTCTGCTAGTGGTGGCGCAAAATGGAAGTTCGGCGGCGGTGTTTGATTTCAACGGAACGAACGCAACCCCAGCCGCAGAAATGGCGGCACCGGAAGGAACCAGCTTCACGGGGGCCTTTGCCCGGGAAGGCGGTGGCTTCATGCTGCTTTCCGGCTCCCCGGGCAGTGGACTGAGCACCTCCTCGCAATCCTGGAATCCTGACGGAACGGGCTATGCGCCCGGGGCCGCCGCCCCGCTTCCAGGCCTCCGGCCGGCGGGAACACGGGCGAATGTTTTCCTCTTCACCACCGAGCCTTTCGTCACGGCAGATGCTGGGCTCGTGGCTTCCCTCAACGCGCCGGAGTGGTCGTCCGGCGTGCAGTTCAGCGGCAATCCCGCTTCCGTCTCGGCCACGAGTGAAATCTACACTGGCGAAACCAGCGGGCTTGGGAGTGGCGCGGCATATCCGTTCGGCGCAGCCGGTGGCGCGGCGTTCGCCCTGGCCAATCAGGTCAGGCCGGATGTTTCCCTTTCCTCGTTCCAGACCGTGCTGGGCCCGGCCGGGCTCACCGTAGCCATCAGCCCACCTGCGGGTGAATATGCGACCGCAGTGATGCCCCGCCTCACTAGCACTCCGGGCAACGCGCAAATTTTTGCACGCACCGGTAACGGACCGTGGACCTCTGCGGATTCATTCCATCCGCGCCTGACAACCCAGACCACGGTGCAGTTTTACGCGCAGGTGCCTGGCAGTCTGCGGAAGTCGCCGGTGCAGACTGCGGTGTATTCGTTCTCCGTTGCGGAAAAGCTCATGGATTCGGACGGCGACGGCGTTCCGGACTTTGTGGAGAACACAACACTGCCCAAGCCGCCGCTTGATCCGCACAGCGGCCAGGATCCTGACAGCGATGGCTATAGCGACCTTGAGGAGTTCCTCGCCGGGACCAATCCGCTGGATGACAAGGATCCTCCAGCGAACTCCGAAGGCGTGAAGCCGCCGCATGCGGCCACCAACGGGGCATTCACCGTGCGGGGCGCTCCGCAGCCAATCGATGGCACCACCGGACTTCAGACCAACGCTGCTGCAGGAGTCTCCGCGGAAGTGGTGACGCCCGATGGCACGCGCCTCGGTGCGGGCAGCACAGCACTGGGGGTGCCCGGCGAAACCGCGCCGGCATTCGATATCCGGGGGCTCAGTTCGCAGGCTCCCCTCGCGGCCATCCTGACGCAATCCGTTTACGATACCGCCACCGCCAGTCCTGACAAAAGTCGCGGACGCGAACTGGCGGCCCTCCTTCCCGTGCCGCGTCCGGCGGCAGTCAAAATTGCCTACGTGCCGGGCAATGGCAGCGTGGCCCAGGAGCTGACGGCATGGCTGGCCGCAGCCCATGTGGCGCAAAATGCCAGCCAGCCGGTCATCGTCCCCGTATCGCTCACCGAGCATCACGTCCTCGCGGCGCTGTTGTTCGAGGCCTGGCTGAACGGCGTGGCGCTGGCCCGCAGCCTGCCGGGTGTCACGCCTGACAATCTAACCGTTTTCCCGTCCCGGCCCGGCGAGGCTTCGCGGCGGGCCCTGACAGCGGGTGAATTCGAGGACCTGCGCACCCGCCTCAGCGATCTGCTGCCGGCATGGAACGTGGTGAGCACCCACGGGACTTTGCGTGCCGCTGCCGTGCCGCCCGGAGCCCCTGCCCAGGCGCAGCTCCGCGCGGTGGCCACGGACATCTGGCGCATCAGCAGTCTGCTGGGCGTGGGTGAAGATGCCCCCGATTATCTGCCGCCTCTGGACGTGTTGCGGGAATTTGTCAGGACAGGCCTGCTGCCCGCAGCGTATTTGGCAGCCAGCAGCGTGAGCCCGGCGGACCGCTTGGCCGCCTACGCGGGCATCGCCCCGCTGCTGGCTAGTCTCGCCCCGCGGGCGGTCGCCACGGTGGACCTGGAGATCACGCCGCAGAGCTTCACCGGAACCTGTCCGCTGCTTCAGCGTGTCGGTCAGGCAGGTCTGGTTAGTCTCATCGCGGCGGAGGGCGTGCCGTATGCCTTTCCGGAGAGCTTCACGCTGCCGGTCGGCTCGCGGGTGCGCATCACCGGCCATACGGACATCGTTGATCCCGACTGTCCGGGAGACGAACTGGAGGTGCTTTCGCTGACGGTGACGCACATCCCTGTGCCGGTGTCGCCGGATCTGGATGGCAATCTGCTGCCGGATGCGTGGGACTGCTTCTTCTTTGCCGGTGGCGGGGAACCACTCGCCGACAGCGATGGCGACGGCTTCAGCAATCTGCAGGAACTGCTCGACGGCACGGACCCGCAACTGGCGCAGAGCAAGGGCGTCGCTCCCGTGGATCTCGGGCCGCCGCAGCTCAGTCTGGATATCGACGGGGACCTCGTGATCGAATGGGACTACCCCGCGAATTACGCCGGGAAGATCGGGTTCCACATTCAGTGCAGCGATGGGCTCGCTGGATGGGTCACCGTGGAAGTGGTGCCCGTTGCGAACACCGGACACTTCACGGTGACGCTTCCTCTGCCGGACGATCCCAAGAAATTCTACCGCGCCGTGATGGTGCTAGCCGATTGATCCGCAACGGGCCTGAGAAACTCACAACTTCCGCAGCTGGAATCCGAAAAGGAGCACGGCTGCCACCAACAAACTATTTTCCTTCCGCCATGAAACACGCTCTCACAACTCCTCTGCGCCTGCTGCCGCTCCTGGTCGCATTGCTGGCCACAGCCGCAGGCACCGTCCGCGCCGAGATCACCGCAGCGATTAACTCCCTGGTCATTTCGAACGCCACTAGCATCAATGGGCAAACCAGCGATCTGATTGCTTCCGATGCCCTCAATGCCGCAGCCGGTTATGAACGGGACGCCATCCATGCAGCCTCCACAGTGCAGTTCACCGAGACGGTGGACGGCTCCAACTACGACTATGAGCTGCGCTATCAGCTGCTCAATGAATCGGACACGGTGACCTCGCTGCGCGTCGGCGGATCCACGGTGCAGCAGGTCGTGGTAGCGCGGAACAACATTGGCGCGTCCACGGGCAACCTTGCAGATGCCGTGGATCTCACTCCCGCGGTGCAGTTGCTGCCTGCACATGAGTATCGGGTGCGCCTGACGCTGTGGCGGCGCGTGACAGGTTCAGGCAATGCTTTCGCCGTGACCACGACCGCCGACTTTTCGCTGCCGCGGCAGTTCCGGCATTTCAACAGCACGGTCAGCGCTGATGCGAATTATAATGTGCGCCCGCTCGTCACCGGCGTGAGCTGGTTTCAGCCATGGGCGGTCGCCAGCTCCCCGGACCGCAGTGAATTCGTAGTCACCGCCGGATGGACGGCGGGCCGCTATGACGGATATCTCGCCGCGCCGGCGAATGATGATATCACCCTGCGGTTCAGTGTCACGCTTCATGAAGCGCTGACTGGCGTCGTCGTGCCTCTGGAGCAGGCCGCGTTCGAGCAGGTGGTATCCATGCCCTCGCATGCCGCGCCTGTGGGGCAGCCGCTGACGCCCGCGAATTCCCTCGGCAGCATGCAGATGAAGATCAAACCAACGGGTCAGCTCGCCTCCGCATCGAAGACGTATTATGTGAGGGTGACGGCAGGGCATTTCGCCACCCCCGGCGCAGGGCTGGCCACCGCGTCGAATCAGCTGCAGGGCGCAGACCAGCGGCTCATGCATTTCACTGGCGTAATCCGCTTCGGCACGCTGGCAGGATCCTTTGATTCCGTGACCACGCCCGGCCCGGTGGCCGGAGCCGTGATCCCGGCAGGGCTGCCGGTCACGGGGCTGCGCATCAATGCGCAGAGTGGCACGGTCAATGGTCTGACAGATTACACCTTCGGGGATGGCTCGCCCCTCAGCGTGACCCTGGAGGACGACGGCGATGCGCTGCTCTCCGCAGGCACCGTGCCGGTCATCGAACCGCCGGGGATCCTGACATCACTGGGCAACATGCGCTTTGAGAAGCAGAACCTGCTGCTCACGCCGGCGGGAGCGGTGGCGGACATCGCCCTGCTGCTGCCGGCAGGACTGGGCATGACCTCCAACCCGGCGGCCACGCGGATCTGGGAGAGCGAAGTGGTTTTCCCCAATCAGGTGCTCACGGCATCCTTCAATCCAGCCTCGCCGCTCCTGACAAAAGCCGGCAACACCTGGGCATGTGAGGAGTCCAAACCGATCTGGTTCGAGGCCAGCCAGGTGCAGTGGTCCACGGCGCAGTCGCGCCTCACGTTCACCACGACTGGCAATGCCGGGTTCGTGCGCGGCGCGGAGACCGATCAATTGCTCGTGGACGCCGAGGTGCCCGAAGGAGAGCGTTTCAAGCGGAGCAATGATCAGGCCTTCTGGAAGACGAATTCCACGCAGGGCAATGTGATCGTGGACGCCGATGTGCAGGGCACGGCAAAAATGACGGCGCAGTTCGGCATCCAGGGCGGCATCCTGCGCACGCACTTCCCCTATGATTCGCTCGTCTTCTTTGGCAGCGGCACGTTGAAAGTGAATGCCGATGTGGTGGACACGGCTCTCAGCGTGCTGAATACGCCAAACAACATTACAGTGCCCTACGCCCAGGACTGCGGCAGCGAGGGTTGCCCCGGAGTTGCTCCCGTCACGGCGAATCTGGTGTTCGACACTCCTGCGGGTCAGAGTCTGCACTTCACCCGGGATGGCGGCCTGGCCTCCATGGGGCAATTGCAGAATCCATCGAAACTCCAGTGGGGGAAAATCGAGGCACTGGGAAAATTCGCGCACTCCACCAGCAATTTCACGGACAGCGCCCTGCACATTCCCGGATGTTTCCTGAATGGAGCAGGCAGCATTGCGGGCAAGAATCAGCCAGGGTGGATGCTGCACAGCGGCATCAATCAGTCGAATGGCTCGATGGTGCGCCCGGACACGGCAGCTTTCGAAGTGGGCACGGGCGACTACGCCGGCCTGAACTTCCGCACCGCAGGCGGCACTTTCACCGGCACCTCTGTGCTCGCCGGGGTCACGGCAGGACCGTATGATCTCAGTCATCGGTGTAAATATGTCACGCGCCGCGCCGGGGTGTCAGGCATCCACGAGGCCTACACCGGCAGCTTCCCGCCGGGGGCTACGCTGGGCGGCTATGCGGTGCAGTTTGAGGATTTCGGCATTCAGCTCACCCACAGTCAGGTCACGGACTCGCGGACAAAGGGAGGGATCGTGTTGCCGGAACCCGCAGGCTTCGAGTTGGCTTATGACAAGATGTTCTTCACCTGCCTCGGCGCACCCTCCGCGCTGGAATTGAGCCCTGCCGAGACCGGCGCGGACAAGACGCTGGTGTATTGGCAGGCGGACTTCCGGGTGAAGAATGCGGGCTTCGTCCCCATGGCTGGTGCGGGCTGCGATCCCACCGTCATGAAGCTCTCCGTCAGTGTGGAGGCATGGTCCTCGGAAATCGCCACACCGCTCTACGGCACTCTGGCGTTTCATCCCAGCGGACAGATCCAGACGGGCGCGGACCCGCCGACAGAGCCTGCGATCACTTCCCGTCTGAAGCTTCCGCCTAACTTGGATATGGCCGGACCGGACAAGGAGCGCTGGGCCGCCACCACGGTGGGAGACGCCTATTTCAATCACGCTCCGGCGGCTCCCGCGGAGATCGGCTGGCTGAACATCGCGGCGAAGCTCGACCTGCCATTTTTCGAGGATGCGCCGGTTCATCTCCACACCCGGGCGCGGAAAAACGACCCCGGAGCCGTGCTTCATCTGATGGGCGGCTTTCAGGATCCCGGGTCGTGCTTCAGCATCGGCGTTGAGCACTTCTTCACCCAGGAGCCGTTCGATGTGGCGCATCGTGGGTATGCGAACGGAGTCAGTGTGGCGCAATACCGGGACGGCTCCGACGCGCCGAATGACAAGTTCCGCATGCATGCCCAGACCCGCTGGCTGGATGTGGTGGATCTCGACTATCCGATGATCTGGCAGGCCGGATCGCGCACCTTCAAGGACTTCAAAGAGACCAGCACCGATCTGTTGGTGCTCTCCCTGAAACACCGCTGCCGCGCGCTGACGCCGGAGAATGCCGACATCGATTTTGGTGCAAAAGCCGGCCTCAATAAACTGAGCCTGACAAGTCTGGCCGCCGACCAGGTGAGCGGGCTGCTGGACACGCTGCAGGGGCTGGTGGACGATCAGGTCCTCACTGAAGGACGCAAGGCGATCGAGCAGATGCTGGAGCCGACCATGCGCGAACTCTTCGCGGGTCCGCTGGATGCGAAGATGGATGAACAGGCGGAGGCATTCCTCGCGAAGCTGCTCTCCGAGGACAACTGGGATGCGGCGACGAAGACCTTCAAGCCGACCGTGAACAAGGCATTTATCGAAGGTCTTCTCAAAGCCGGCGGCACGGATCTGGCGGGGAGCTATCAGTCGATCGCCGGAGCCACCAGCAATGTGCTGGGCATCCTGAAGGAAGTGAAGGACCGTCTGGTGAAGGTCAAAACGCACATCTCGGCCTTCCGCGAATACTCCGAACCCGGTCCGGGCAACAAGTTCGACAAGATCGCGGAAACAGCGAAGCGTCTGGCGACCAAGGTTTCGAGCAAGCTCCACGATCCGACCTACAAGGAAGACATCGCGGATCTGGTGGCCCGCGCCAAGCCGGTGCTGACGGAACTGGATACACTGGCCGCCAAAGCCGGGCAGGTGTGTGACGGGCTGCTGGCCGCACTGAACGGGAATGGCCCGCTGGCCACGGAACTGAAAGCCGCCCTGGGCGCAGCGGCGGCAGAGTTCACTTCCGCCGTGGGCAGTGTGGCGGGCGATGTGAATTCGGTGCTCGCCCCCTTCCGCAATGGACTGGATGATCCCAGCCACCCGCAGGCCCGGGAGATGCTGCGCGCTAAAATCCGTGAGGCGATGGAAGACCGTTTCTTCTCCACGGGGGTGAGTGCCAGCATCAACCGCATCCTCAAACAGCGGCTCCACGACGTGGAGCAGCAGATGCGTCAGGTGGTGGACGGGGTATTCGAACAGGCGGACACGGCAGCGCGCGATCTCATCGAGACCGTCCTCGGCGGCGTGGACAAGAAGCTCACCAGCTTCCTCGGGGATGCGGCAGGAGTGATGGCCGGAGCCGAGGCGAAAGGAAAAGCGCACATCCGCGGCGACTCCCTGACGGATCTCCGGCTGGACCTGATGGTGGAACTGAAAGCCTCCGAAGCGATGAAGGCGCACGTGTTCATCGAGATCAAGGAACTCAATTCCGACAACACACCGGGGGGGTGTCTGCCGGCAGGCGGCATGGGCACCGAGGTCACGCTGGGTGCGAAGGAAGTCGCGCTGGAATGGTTGTATCCTGATCTCAGCGTGAGCTTTGACACCCGTTTTCAATTCGGGGACGGTGGCAAGCTAACCGGGATGGGCGGGAGCATCGAAGTGCTGGGCGAGATTAGCTTCGGCGGGCAGTTCGTGATCACGGAGATGGGCTGCGCGATGATGTTCGGCAAGGTGGAGAACTACTTCAGCGCCGACGTGGCGATGGAAGTGGGCAAGGGCTTCAAGGCGAAAGGCGGCGTCTATTTCGGACGCACCTGCACCCTGGCGCCGTTCTTCTGGGATCAGAGCATTCAGGAGGCGCTGGGGGAAGCTCCCTTCACTGGCGCCTATGTCTACGGAGAGGTGCACATGGCGCTAAATCAACTGATCGGCATTCCCAGCACTTGTCTCTTCAACCTCAGCGTCGGAGCAGGCACCGGCGTGGGTTACTTTACCGAGGGGCCGACATGGATTGGGAAGATGTTCCTGAGCGTGGAAGGCGAGGTGTTGTGCATCATTTCCGTGACAGGCGAAATCTCTCTGGTCGGCGTGAAGAATCCGCAGGGACTGAGCCTCGTGGGGAAAGGCCGTCTCGCGGCGGAACTCGGCTGGTGCCCGGTCTGCATCAGCGTCGAGAAGACAGCCACTCTAAGCTACAAGAACAAAAAATGGAGCAAGCGCGTCGATTGATCCCGCCCGCACCGCGTGGCAGCAAACTGCTTGCTTGCCACCGCGTTGCCGGTCAGAGTCGGCGGCATGTTTCCTGTCACCCAATGGACCGAGCTGGCCCAGGCCACACGCCACGGCGGGAGCGCCGGCAGGGCGGCGCTGGAATCGCTGTGCCGGAACTACTGGGAACCAGTCCGGCAGGTGGTGCTGATGAAAGGATGGGCGCGGGACGAAGCGGAGGACATAGTGCAATCCTTCCTGCTTTATTTCATGGAGCAGAAGGTGCTGGATCAGGCGGACCGCACGCGGGGGAAGTTCCGGACCTTTCTCCAGAGCGTGCTCAACCACTGGCTCACCGACGAATACCGGAAGCGCCAGGCATTGAAGCGCGGGGGCGGACAGATCCCAATGGCACTGGACGACCTGCCGGAAACCGCCCAGCCTGCCCAAGCGGAGGGGCAATACGCGGATTTCGACCGCCACTGGGCGCGCGCCGTGATGGACACCGCCCTGGCCCGGGTGCATGCCGAATGTTCCGCCAAGCTGGGGGACGATGCCTTTACAGTCCTTGGTGCCTTTCTCGGCGCGAAGGGCGAGGCACTGAGCTACGATGCGGCCAGCCGCCTGCTCGACTTGAGCCTTTCCGCCTTCAAAAGCGAGGTGCTCACCCGGCGGCGGCGGCTGAGGGAATGTCTGCGCGCGGAGGTGCGGCGCACGGTTTCCGCCCCGCACGAGATCGAGGAGGAAATGGACTATCTGCGCTCGCTGCTCGGGGCGGGCTGAACCGCACTCTCCAGTATGTCTGAGGCCAGGGAAAACAGTTGGGATCGCCGCTGCCTGGACTGCGGTGCCCTGCTGCCGGCCCTGCAACCTGGCAGTATCTGCGTGCCATGCCTGTGGGGCGGCGAAATGGATTCGCAGCACTCCGCAGAGGCAGGTGATCCGGCTTCTGCCCTGAAAGGCGTGGCCGCCCTGCGCGTGCCAGGACATGATGTGCTGGAAGAGATCGCCCGCGGCGGCATGGGCATCGTTTACCGGGCGTGGGAGCGGGGGCCGGGACGCGAGGTCGCGCTGAAGATGCTGCGTCCGCAGCTCGGTGACGACACACAGATGCGCGCGCGCTTCCGTCAGGAAGCCCGGGCGCTGGCCGCGCTCAACCACCGTGCGATCCTCCCCGTTTTCCGCGTGGACGAAAATGAGGATCTCCCGTTTTTCACCATGCAACTCGCCGCCGGCGGCACGCTGGCCGCGCGCCGCAGTGAGTATGCCGGCCAGTGGCAGAAGACCGGGGAACTGTTGGTGCTGCTGGCCTCCGCCGTGCAGTTCGCCCACAGCCACGGCGTGCTCCACCGCGACATCAAACCGGCCAACATTCTTTTCGACGAAACGGGCCTGCCCTATCTGAGCGATTTCGGGCTGGTGAAGATCCTGGACGATTCCGCAGCGGAAGTGGAATCCCTGACCGTGTCTGCGCATTTTCTGGGCACCCCGCACTACTCTGCGCCAGAGGTGGCGGCAGCGAATGCGGCGCATGCCACCGTGGCCAGCGACGTGTGGAGCCTGGGGGCGGTGCTCTACGAACTGCTGGCCGGTCGTCCGCCCTTCCAGGCAGAGGGCCTGCCCGCGCTGCTGCGGCGCATCGTGGAGGATCCGCTCCCGGCCTTGCCCGCCGACGTGCCGCGTGACCTCGCCATCATCTGCCGGAAATGCCTGACAAAGGAACCGGAAGGCCGCTACGCCAGCGCTGCGGCCTTTGCGGAAGACATCACCCGCTGGCTGGAGAACCGGCCCATTCTCGCACGACCCGTGGGCAGTCTGGAGCGGGCGGTGCGCTGGGCGCGACGGAATCCAGCACCCGCCCTGCTCGGCACGGCGCTCCTGGCTTCGCTGACGCTAACGGCCGGTGCGATGTGGCGCGAGGCACGCACCAGCCGGCACCTGCTGGAGGAGTCACAGGCCAGCGAGAAAGCCGCGCGGGAAGCTGCGGAGGCCAGCAGGAAGGCGGAAGGCCGTGCCCTGGAGTCGGAGATCCGCGCCCGCATCTCCAATGGCCCCTGGCATGAGCGCGACCGCCTGATCGCCACCGTGCGTGACTCGGAGGACCTGCGCCACACGCCTGCCGACTGCGATCTGCTGCTCAGTCTTTCGGCCATGCCGTCCCTGGAGCCGCAAAAATCGATTCCCTACGACCGCGGTGGCTGGGAGCCCATGATGGACGCGAAGATGCTCCGCTATGTGACCTTGGAAAATGACGGCTGCGCGGTGCGGGACACCGCCAGCGGGAAAGTGATTCACCATGTGAAATCAAAACCGGTGGGGAACTACCCGCCTGGCCCGCTCTCCGCAGACGGCAGGCTGCTGCTCATCACCGGCCCGGCACGCGGGGAGGTCTGGAATGCGGAAACCGGAAAACTCCTGACCATTCTCCCGCCGCTCAATGTCTGGAACTATTTCTCCGACGATGGACGCTGGCTGGTGTGCCAGTGCCTGCAAAACAAACGCCGGCGGCTGATCGTGCTCGACCTGCGGGCCACGGAGCTGGAACCCCGGGATATAACGGAAATTCCTGACAACTGGACGCCCAGGGCCTTCAGCCGGGATGGGTCGCGTTTCCTTGCGGCCAACAATTCTGCCGCCTTCGGTTTGAAGCTGGTGGAGACGGCCACGGGCAAAGTGCTCCGCGATTTTGAGCTGTCCCGTCCGGCCTACACGCACTCTGCCGCCTTCAGTCCGGACGGCACCATGGTCTATGCAGCCATGATCGATGGACGGCTTGCCGCATGGCCTGCCGGGGATTCGCGCACCCTTTGGGCGACCACCGCACACTCTGGAGCGTGCGACCGCGTGGGCGTCTTTGATGGAGGCAGGAGTCTGATCACGCAGGGGCGGGACGGGATGGCGCGCATCTGGGAGAGCGCCACCGGCCGGCAGCGTTCCATGCTGCCATGGGCCGGGCACCACGTGCTCGTCTCGGACGATGGCAACCTCGTGCGGGTGGCGCGGGATGACCTCCGCAGGGCCGATATCCTGCGCCTGGTGCCGTCCGCGCTGGTCTCCTCCGCGCTGATTCCATCCGGTGCCGCGATGAATACCTATCTGCGCGGAGGTCCGCAGATCGCGGTTTGGCCGGAAACCCGCTCCTTCGCGGTCACCACCGGACATGATATCAGCACTTACCGTCTGGATGGAAGCGGCCCCGTTGTGACCCTGCCCTGCGGGCGCGTGGCGGATCTCACCCTGGGTTTCGCCGGCACTGGCCTGATCCGCTCTGTGGCCGGCCGGGTCTACCGGGTGCCGCTGATCAATCCCGGGGGAAACTGGGCGGCTGATGGGCTGCGGATTGGCAAACGGTTCGGGCCGGACAGTTTCGCTCCCCTCCTCGCCTCCGCACCGGACGGCAGGAGTCTCTTTGTTGGCGGCAGCAACGCGACCGTATTGCTGGAGCCACCTCCGGGCTGGATCGGGGAATGGCGGCAGAGTCCAGTGCCGCACCTGCCAGGAAATTCGGCCGCAGAAACCTGTGTCCTGTCCCCCGGCGGTGAGCTGCTCTGCTGGAGCGGAAAATCCCACGCACGGGACCAGAATGACCATGATCTGATGGTGATTCCTCTCAAAGCAGATGCCGCCAAACCTTTTCCGGAATGGCTGCGCATGAAAACGCCCCGCCGGATCGATTCAGCCGCCTTCTCGGCCGGTGGCGAATCTCTCGTGATTGCAAGTTCCGGCCAGATCATCTGTCTCCAATCCGCCGGCGGCAAAGTGCTGTGGAAACACCCGATCAAAGATTCCGGTGCCCTGCCGCGGGCGGCGGTCTCCTGCACTGGTATGGTGGCTGCCACCGCTCTCGGCAGGGGAGTTACCCTGCTCGACGTGCGTAGTGGTGCCCGGCTTTGCGAATTGCTCCATCCCGACGGCGGCACCCTGCGTGCTGTAGCCTTTTCCGCAGATGGCAGACGCCTCGGCGTTATTGCCGGGCAGCGCTTTCAGGTCTGGCGGCTGGACTCCCCGGACCTGCGCACCATCGTCCCGGCAGCAGCGGTGCTGGAGTGACAGGTGCCTGGCAGAGCGGGCAGTTCCTGGTTCTGCTTTTCGTGATCTTCCACCCCAGACCTCCTGACCAGCCGGGAAAGCGGGTGAACCGGTTTGCGGCGATGAACCACTTGAGCGATCTCAGCACGGAGTCCGGCGATGTGCTGTCACCTTATTGGATCACGGATAGCGTTTCCGACAGGGAGTTCGTCAATGCCCAGGCCATCCCGGAGCCGGGCTGCGCCGGGTTGTTGGCCGGAGCCGCCGTCCTGGGAGGCCGCCGGCGGAGAAGCCCCCGTCCAGGAGTCTTGCTTTAAATTTGTAAGATGTTAAAATGCCCAGTCTTTTCCTACCATGAAATTCTCCTGCCGCCATTTCGCCGGGTTCATCTGCCGCCTGCTCTTGACCCTGCCGCTCTCCTGCGGGGTGGGCACTTCCCGGGCCCAGGGTGATTTTGTAAACTTCGAAACGCCACCCGTTCATCCGCTGGATCTCAGTCCGGATGGGGCCCGGCTGGCGGTGGCCCATGGGGCAGATGGGCGGGTGGAGATTTTCAAATTCCAAGGGGATGGAAAACCGGTCGCGGAGTTGTCCCTGGCGGTCGGGATTGATCCAGTTAGCGTGCGCTGGCGCAGCGCCACGGAACTCTGGGTGGTGAATCATGTCAGTGATAGTGTGAACATCATTGATGTCACCACGCGGCAGATCACGGCGACGCTGCAGACGGAGGACGAGCCCTGTGATGTGGTCTTCGCGGGGAGCCCGCAACGCGCCTTTGTGTCCTGCTCGGTGGGGGATGTGGTGCTGGTTTATGATCCCGCCAACCGCGCGGCAGCGCCCCGGCGGGTGCCGGTGCTGGGGGAGGATCCGCGCGCTCTGGCAGTCAGCCCGGATGGATCGAAGGTCTATGTGGCCATTTTCGAAAGCGGCAATAGCAGCACCATCCTGGCGGGAGGGGGCGATGGCGTGACCATCAATTTTCCACCGAATGCCGTGAGCGATGCGCGGGGTCCCTATGGCGGCGTGAATCCGCCGCCGAATCAGGGCACGAATTTTTTCCCGGCCAAAAATCCTGACGTGGGCACCCCGCCCAAGGTGGGGCTGATCGTGCGGAAAAATGCCGCTGGTGCCTGGATGGATGACAACGCGCACGATTGGACATCGCTAGTGTCAGGGCCACTGGCGGCGGCTTCCGGCCGCCCGGTGGGCTGGGACCTGATCGACAATGACGCGGCGATCATCGATACCGCCACGCTGTCGTTGAGTTATGCCACGCGGATGATGAATTTGTGCATGGGGCTGGCGGTGAATCCGGTGAGTGGCAAAGTCACGGTGGTGGGCACCGAGGCGACAAATGAGGTGCGTTTCGAGCCGGTGGTAAATGGCACCTTCGTGCGGGTCAAGGCGGCTTCATTTGAGGCAGCCACGCCGGCGCAAACCACCATCCTCGATCTCAATCCGCACCTCAATTATGCGGTGACCAGCATCCCGCAGGCCCAGCGCGATCTTTCCCTGGGCGATCCCCGGGCCATGGTTTGGCGGGCCTCCGGGACGCGGGCTTATGTGGCCGGGATGGGCTCGGATAACCTCATTGCCCTTGATGCCGCAGGGACCCGGATTCCCGGCAATTCTATCCAGACCGGGCAGGGGCCGTGCGGGCTGGCGGTGGATGAGGCGCGGGGGCAACTGTATGTCTATAACCGCTTCGAAGGCAGCCTGAGCGTGATTTCCCTGAGCACGGAAAAGGAAATCAGCCGGGTGCCGTTTTTCGATCCCACGCCGGCTGCGATCAAGGCAGGACGGCCTTTGCTCTACGATACGCACCGCACCAGTGGGCTGGGGCAGGTCTCGTGCGCCTCCTGCCACGCGGATGCGCGGACGGACCGCCTCGCGTGGGACCTGGGGGATCCATCCGGCGGCATCAAGGCGGTGTCCGGGACGGTGCACAATCTGGGCGCGGGCATTCCGGGGCTCACGGGGGGCTTCACCAATTTCCGGCCGATGAAGGGCCCGATGACGACGCAAACGATGCAGGATATCATTGGCAAGGAACCCCTGCACTGGCGGGGAGACCGCAATGGCATCGAGGAGTTCAATGGCGCTTTCATGAGCCTGCTGGGGGATGATGTGTTGTTGACGCCAGCCGAGATGGCGCAGTTCAAGGCCTACCTCTCCAGCATCTATTTTCCCCCGAATCCCTACCGGAACCCTGACAATACCCTTCCGCAAAACCTTCCGCTGCCCGGGCACTACACGAGCGGCCGCTTCAGCCCGGCGGGGCAGCCGCTGCCGGATGGGAATGCGAAGCGGGCGCTGGATACGCTATACCGCCCGATTGGCCGCCGCATTGATGGCGGGGCGTTTGCCTGCGTCACCTGTCACAATGTGCCGATCGGGATCGGCACCAACACCAGACTCAGCGGGACCAGTTTCCTGCCTATCGCCCCGGGTCCCAATGGGGAAACGCATCACGCGCTGGTCAGCATTGATGGCAGCACGCAAAAATCCCTCAAGGTGCCGCAACTGCGGAACATGTATGACAAGGTGGGCTTTGAAATGACCCAGCCGGTGAGCCGGGCGGGTTTTGGTTTTGCCCATGACGGGGCGATTGATAGTCTCTCCCGCTTTGTGTCGGAAGGGGCGTTTACCACGGCGAATGATCAGGAGGTGGCGGACCTGGTGGCGCTGATGCTGAGCTTCACCGGAAGTGAATTTGGCTCGCCAGTGGATGGGGCCGAACCGCCGGGAACGTCCAGTCAGGACACCCACGCGGCGGTGGGACGTCAGGCTTTCCTGACCGGTCCTGCCCAGCCTGCAGCCGGCGCTTCGCTCTTGAATCAGTTGGTCACTCTGGCGGCGGCTGGCAAAATCGATCTGGTGGCCCATGCGGCGGTCAATGGCGCGGCCCGTGGCTGGTTTCTCACTCCCGCCGGCTGGCAGAGTGATGAAAAAACGGTGGTGGAAACGCTGCCGGCGCTGTTGGCCCGGGCCACGGCGGCAGGGCCGGTGTGCTTCACTGCTGTGGTGAAGGGAACGGGCCGCCGGCTGGGGATTGACCGGGACCGCGATGGCCTGCTGGATTATGATGAAACGCGCGATCTGGCGCTCAATGTGCCAGGAATTCAGAATCCCTTCCGCCCTGACGCTTTCGATGCCCTGGGGAATTCCGGGGCGTCAGGAGCCGATGGCACGGCGGATGGGCAGAATGATTTTGATGGTGATGGCGTGAGCAACGGGGCGGAATTCGCGGCCGGCACGAACCCGGCACAGCAGCTGGCGGTGGATGTGCCCATGGCGTTGAATCTGGCCAGCTCCGGCACGCCCTTCACGGTTTCCCTGACATGGCAGAGCGCTCCCTACGGTCAATATGAAATCAGTTGGAGCGCCGATCTCATGCAGTGGACGCCGCTGGCCACAGGCCTAGTGGATGCGCCGGCGGGCGGTGGGGCCTATACCTGGACGGATGCCGGTTTGCCCGCGACTCCCAGTGTGCCTTCTGCGGCAGGGAAGCGTTATTACCGCGTGAACCGGCTGAAGTAAGTAATCGCAATTGGAAAGTTGAGAGTTGAGAGTTGAAGGTTGAAAGTTGAGAGACTCATTCCCAGCAGGTGTGGTGTTTCCGCGCCTTCTGCTGCCTGATAAATAATCTCCCTCCACTTCAACCTCTGACGTTCCTGCAGGCTTCATCCTCCAGGTCCTTGTGGCTGGGATACCGCCAGTATTGGTTGTGTCAGGGAATTTTCTGGCTGGCGATTGCCGGTACGGAATTGGGCCCGCTGCTGGAGTGCGAAGGCAACTACACCCGGCTCCATCTGGCCTCCGGTCGTCCCTTGATCCCGCGCAGCCTGCGGGCGGTGGAGGAGCGCCTGCCTGCCCATCTTTTTTTCCGGGCGAACTGCGCCCGGATCATCAATGTCATTATCGTTTGGCGGAGAGGGCGGGCTTGGTGAGGTCGGGGAAGGCGGCTTTCCAGTCGAGGGCTCCGGGGGGGCCTTCGAGGGCGAGCCCCTGGAGGGTGACGACGGTGCCCTGGGCGGGAGCGTTAGGGGTTTTCCATGAGCGGATGCGGATGGAGAAGCTGGCGGTGTTGGCTCCGGAGCGGGGACAGGCGACCCAGGACCAGTCGGGTCCCTGGAGTTGGATGCCGCGGATTTTCCAGCCGGGCGCGAGGCGGACGGCGTTGTAGGAGGCATCGCAGAACATGAAGAAGGTGTTTTCAATGTAGGCGGTGGACCAGAGGAGGCTGGGCCGCATTTGCATCATGCGGGGGCCGTGCACTTCGGAGGTGAGGACGTTGGGCACCTGGGAGGCGACGGTGTGCATGCCATCGCGCCGGCCGATGCCCTGGGATGGGGTGAAGCGGTAGCCGAGTTGACGGGTGAGGGAAAAGGCTTCGCCACCGGGCACCCGGAAGATGGGACCGGGGGCGGTGAGGCTGGCGCTGTCGTTTCCTTTCCTGGGGGTGGGGGACAGTTCACTATCAGGCACGCTGGTGGGCTCCGAAGCGGCAGGGGTGGTGCTGTCAGGTGTTCCGGGCACCGGCAAGGGCGGGGCGCTGTCCCCTGCGCCAGCGTCAGGGCCGGCGGAGGGTTCGGGGGTGCTGGTTTCCAGGTCTGAAGGAGGGGGGAGCTGGTCCGGGGCGGGGAGCAGATCGTCCAAGCCGTCCTTGCTGTCGGCAGCGGGAATGGGGTCGGTGGGGGTGAGCTGGAGCGCCTCCGGGGCGGGATCGCCATCAAGCCCCGGCATGGATTGTCTGAGCGGGCCGGAGGAGGCGATCAGCAGGGTGGGTTTTTCCGGCAGCGTCAGCTGGGAGGCTGGCACGTAGGTGGGGGCGGGTCCGCCAGGCAGTCCTGGCAGGATTTTGGCGGACGTGGGCCGTGACGTGGGCTGAGGGAGGGGAGGGAGGAGCAGGCCGCTGGGCAATTCCTGGCCGATGACAGAGGTAGCGGCGAAGAGGACGAGGAGGAGTATCTTGAAGGTAGGAAGCGGCTTCATGGCGGAAAGAATGGCGGGGTGTTAAGAGAGGGAGGGGTTGCCCCGGGTGCGGGTCCAGACCGGCGGGCCATCTTTGGCGGGGAGCGGGGGTTCCAGGTTGTCCCAGGGATCAGGAGGGGGCGCGGCGGGTTGGAGGAAGCTGAAGGGGGGGGGGATTTTCGGCCCGTCCTGGAAGTCCCCAGGCGGGGCAAATTGGGGGCCTGGCGCCGGGGACGCTGGGACGAACGCGTTATCTTTTGGCATGGCTGACAAAGGCAGAGAGAAAGAGCTGGGGACCGGAACGGACGCCGGCCTGACAGGCTGGGACGTCTTCAGGGGAGGGGCAGGCCAATTCAGAGGCGGGGCAGAGGCAGCGTTATTTTTGGCCGGAGGCAGTTCGGGCAGCGGGCTACTGAGAGGAAGAGGGGCCGTTTTTGGCGTGACCATGCTGGAGAGTGCCGGGGCCGGGGCGTTGGCTGGGCTGCTGGTGGCAGGTGGCAATGGCAGAGGTGCGGCGGGGAGTGGGACGGGCGCGGGGGTGGCAGGCGTAAAGGCTTGGGAGAGGGTGCTGCCCAGTTCGGCAAGGAGCCCGGGTTTCATGGTGGGCAGGCTGCGGCGGCGGAGGGGTGCTGTTTTATTATCCGAGGGTAATTCCGTTGGGGTTTCGCGGGAAGGCGGGATGGCAGGGAAAGGGGCAGCCAGTGCCGGATCGGGCAGGGGATTTGAAATAGCGGTGCTGAGGGGAGGCAGGCTCGGAGTGGCTGGGGCTGGGGGAACACTCCTGTCAGCCGGGCTGGAAAGCGCAGGCAAAACGGGCGCGGAAGCTGCCTTGGCCAGCACTGGTTCCAATGGGTGGAGCGGCGGATAGGTGGGGAGGTCCTGGGCGGGGGCGGCTTCTTTCGTGAAAAATTCAGTCGTGGCTGGGGAGGCGGTGGGAACCGGTTGCTGGCCCGGAGCAGGCGCAGGCGCAGACACCGGTGCCGTCGCGTCGGCAAGGCTGGGAGCGGTGGCCACCGGCGCGGCTGGCAGCAGCGGGAGAGGGATCGCGTCGGAGTGGGCTTTGACAGGCTGCAGCAACGGTTCCATGGTCAGGGTGGAACGGAGTTGCCCGATCATTTGTTGGAAGGCGTTTTCCATGGTGCGCTGGCCTTGCTGGAGGGCGTCCAGCATGGTTTCCACCAGAGCCAGGGGATTGTCCGGGGTTGCGGCCTCAGCCGGGGGCGTGGCGGCGGGGGGGGAAACGGGTTCGGTTTGCGCTCCAGGTTGGGCCGGGAACGCCGGCAGCGCGTTGAAGAGTGGGGGGGGCGATACCGCAGCCCCGGCTTTGGGCAGAGGGGATTCTGGCGGTGGCCCGTTGAAAAACGATGGGGTGGCAGGAACTGGGAGCGGACTTTCAGGCAGGGGAAGCGTTCCTGTTGGGCTGGGTGAAGATGCCAGGCTGGGTTCTGGTTCTGGTGTTGGTGCTGGAGCCAGGGGAAGAGACAGCGACGACTTGGGCACTGTGGGGGCAGCGGGCAGAGCTGGGGCAGGGCCCAAGGGGAGCGGAGGGGGGGTCGTTCCAAAGGGGCTGGGTTCCTGCAATGAGGAGGATTCCGCAGAGGGACGCACGGCGGCAAAAATGGGCGAAGGCTCCTTGATGGATACCGGTGGGGCAGGTGCCGGAGGGGGGGAAATGAAGGGGGATTCCAGCAAGGCGGAACTGGGGAGGGCCGGGAAGGGAGCAGAAGCAGGAGGCAGCGGTGGAGCTTGGTTTAGAAAAGGTTGGGCATTCATCACGGGTGTTTGGGGTTCTGCGGGGTGTGAAGGATGATGCGGGGGACCACCGGTTGCCGGGGGAGCGGGTTTTGGTGGCAGCGGGAGCTTGGGGAACTCCAAAGGGGCTGGTGGAGCCGCTGGGGGCATGGGCAGGGATGGCAGGGGAAACGAGGTGGCCGTAGATAAGAAGGGGAGTGGGACGGCGGGTGCTTCCGGCAGGGAGATTCCTCCTGAGGGTGCCTCGTCAACCAGTGGTGCCGGTGGAACCACTGGTGCTGGGTTTGCTGGCATCAGGGGTGCTGTTGCCAGAGGCACTGGAAGGCAGGGCAGAGGTGGGGGAATCAGTTCCCTGCCTGGTGGTGCGCAGGCTCCGGGAGGAGGAGGAACTGGCGGCAGGTCATGCCTGCGGTCGTCCATAGGCCGTCCCAAAATGGCAGGTTCAGGAGTGGAAGGTCCAGGAAAGACGGATGCGGGCGGGGCTGGTGGGAAGATGGGCTGGGGCGCCGCTTGGGCTACCGGGGCAAAGGGACCGGGGTTTTCCGCGCTTGGCGCCAGCGCCGGTGTCAGCCCCATGCTGGCGAATATCGATGGCCTGGGTGCTGGCGCGGCCAGGATTGGAGCGGGGTCTGCTGGCACGGGAGCAGGAGCGGCTTGGCCGAAAATTGAAGCAGGAGTGCCCAACCCTGGAACTGGAGCTGCTGGAGTTGGCGTTGCCGCTTCGGGGTTTGGCTTCAGCAGCAGAGGGTCGAAAATGTTGAGAGTTGCATACGACGGGACCGGTGCGGCGTCCGTCAGCGGAGATGGGGGCACGGTCATCGAAGTGAAGTCAGGCATTTTTTCCGACCGCCGGAAACTTGCTTCCAAGGGAGACCGGGCTTTGCCGGAAAGTGAGCGGATCCGGCAGCGTGTATGGCAATACATGCAGTGGTGATGGCTCCCGGTCAGGACGTCCCACGCGACCTGGGCCCGGTAGGAAAGGCCGAACATTTTCCTGGCATAGGCATGTTTCGGTTCATCTGTGTGCCGCAGGGTAGGTTGGCCACAGGCGGCACAGCGCACCGCCCATGCGGCGAAATGAGCCAGAAGAAAAGTCAGCATGATGACCCCGCTCACCACGGCGGCCAATAACCAATCAGACCAACCCAGGCGCCAGTAGAGCAAAGGACCGGCGACCAGACTGCCCAAGGCTAAAATTCTCGCGCCAAAATACAAAAGGGCGGCCAATCGGAGCCGAATGTGCCGGGTTGAGTTCAAACTAGGGGTGACGGATGCCATGAAATGTTCTGGTGAACGCTGTAAATTACAGTGATTATAATACGAGATTTGTAATACTCAAGGATTAAAAGAAAATATCACACTTCTAGAAAATTAATTATTTCCTGATTATTCGACTTTTCTAAGGTGAAGCCCTTGGGGCAGCGGGGTGGTGGCCTGGTCGCTGGGAAATCTGGTGTTTGACGGGGCGGGGCCAAGGCCGGATTGGCGGCGCGGTGGAATCCTGACCATTTCTATCGACCCCCGTGATGGAGGAATTCTGCGGCATGAAGTCAGGGAAGTCCTTGACAGCAGGCCCGTCTCAGGGTCCTGACTTTCCGTTGAAATCAGGCCGTCCGTTTTTGTCCCCGGTAAGTGACCAGAAAAAAGCCGGCCAGCAGGAGTGTCGTGATCGAGAGGGGAGTCCAAAAACGGGGCCAGTCCACTACGTCACCGGTGGTGCAGGCTGCGTGCCAGTAGCCGATCAGGAGGTAGCCGCAGAGATTCCCCACCCCACTGTTTAAAAGCGAGAGCAGGGCCTGGCTCTGGGCGCGGAGATGGGGTTCCACCCGTTGTTCGAGGTAGATTTGGACCGTCGGATAAAAGAGCACGAAGATCGGGCCGTGCATGGCGATGCTGATTTTCAACCACTGGAGCTGATGACTGGACATCATCCCGAGGCGCAGGGCTCCACCGAGAATGCCGGCCAGCAGCACCCACTTCAGGCGGAAGCGCGTCAGCAGCACGGCCAGTCCAAACATGGCAAACCCCTCCCAAAACTGGGCCCAGCTCATGGTGGCCGAGGGCTTCAGATCGCCAACCTCGTGCAGATGCACCGATGAATAGCGGTAGAACGTGGAAAGCAATCCACTGAAAATTACCGAAGTCAGGAAAATCACCCGGTGGTCCGGGTGCCGCAACAGTTGCAGCGCCTCCCAGCCGAAGAAGTCACGCCAGCGCTGGGGGCCGCGGGATGCAGCGGGGTAGCTGGGGCGCAGGGACAGGCAAAAGCCGGCTTCCACCAGAAAAAAGACCGCCGCCGCATAGCCGGATGCCGTGGAAGCATCGGCTTTGACAAAGCTGATCAGCCATGAGCTGGCCATCCAGCCCCAGGTGGCCCAAGCCCGCAGGGGACCATATTCCCGCCGGGCATCCTTCAGCCGGGAGAGCACGATGCTTGTCAGCAGGCCGAAGCCCGGTGCATTGCACAGGGCATAAATCATCATGCAGCTTAGCACCGCCGGGGTGCCCCAGTGGTGATCGACCGCATAATAAGTCAGGATCAGAAAACCGGCGGACAGGGCGCAGAGGGCAGCGAGAAGACGCTCCGGGGCTACCCGCCGGTCGGCCAGGGAACCCGCCATCATGGGTGAAATGAAGGCGGCGATGCCTCCGGTGCAAAACACCAGGGTCGTAGCGCTGTCGCCGATCCCATAAGAGTGCAGCACATTCGCCAGCGGCACGGTGTAGGCGGCCATGGCGCCGGCGTGCAGGAAAAACAGCACCGCCAAAGGCACCTTCCCGGCACCGGACGGAGGGGCTAGCGCTTCAGCCATCGGGCGGGGTGCAGTTTATAGAAATCGCTGAGCAAGCCGTAGAGACCGGGATTCTTTTTCAGCAGCACCTCCGGTCCTTCAAAGAAAAGCTCCGTTGCCGCCGCGAAGACTTCTGCCGCGTCGCCGGACCCCATGGGGCGGTTGAACAGGGAATGGCCTTCGCCTGGGGTCTGGGTTTTGAGGAACTCCGGGCTTATCACCCGGGCCCAGGCGGTATGCTGGAAGCGGTCCTGGAGGATGGGGCGGCCGTCTGCTTTTCCATCTTCCAAATCCAACTGGCGGGCGAATTGATGAATCACTTCATTCCGCTCATCGCGCAAATCGCGGGCGGTTTTCTGGACCTCGTCCCAGGCCAGCAGCACAGAGGCAGATGGCCAGGCCTCCACCGGGGGCAGAGCATTTTCCTCCCCCTCCCGGCCGGGGCTGGAGGAGGGATAGACCATGATATACAACACCTTGGAAAAATTCTGCCCGTATTCCCGGTTCAGCAGGAGGAAGCAGGCCTGCCCGGCGATGGTTACTTTCATCTCATCTGTCACCGCCTCAAGGCCCCCGCAGTGTTTCCAGCGTTTTCCATCCACAAAATTCAGAATCCGGTCCTGAAAGCGCTCCCGTAAATCCACCGGCAGACGGCGGTAAAGCGGCACATTCGTCTCCAGGTAGCCCAGCCACTCCGGAGGAAAGGCGAAATGGCGCAGCCGCAGGGCACCGGTGCGCCGCAGCATTCTCCGCCATAGCCACGCCCCGGCCATGAACAGCAGCAGCAGGCCAATCACCAGATACAGGACACGGAACGACAACATAGGAGAAAAAGAGCAAAAGCAGGGCGGGCTCTCACCATGGACGGGTGCCAGCCGCTCGGCAAGGCCGCGCATGGTGATCCTGCCTGGCCCGCTCAGCCAGCAGCGGCGTGGCCTGAAGCAGCGGTTTCCGTCTGACGGCTAGTGGCAGCAGTTCGTGTCCGGATACAGCAGGATACCGGAACAGCGCTGCCGGAAGGCGGTTTCGTCCGGCTCCCACAGGTCGGTGATCTGCTTGAGGGACTTTTTATCCCGGATCGCCTGGAGGGTAGCGGGGTGGAAGAGCAGAGCATTCACCTTATCCAATTCAAAGAGGTCCCCGTGGATTTCATGCAGGGCCATGGCGATGGCGATCCCCAGGCGCAACGGCTGGAAAACCCGGGCATCGGTCACGGAAAAATGCAATCCATGGCAGACCTCATGGGCAAACTTGCTCGCGTCCGGCTTGAATTCGACCGGCTGGATCAACACACCCAGGAAGCTGCCCTTCATCAGGCTGGCCGCCACTGCCTTGACGTCTATCCAGGGTGCTCCCATCAGGCAAAAGGGCATGTCGGTGCCCCGCCCGACGGAGACATTGGCCATCTCCAGGACGCCGATGCCGGGATAGAGCAGCGCGGCTTCCGGGGAACGCATGTTGGGTGAGGGATTGACCCATGGCAGCAGCGTCTGCGGAAAGGTCTGGCGGCGCTCCCAGGAACTGACCGGCACCACCGTCAGGTTCAGACCCGGCGTGCGCTCCTTCACCAGAAGCCGGGCCAGTTCGCCTGTAGTCAGGCCGTGCCGGATGGGAATGTTATGGCAGGCGACAAAGGTGTTTTTCACATCCACCGGCAGCGGGCCCTCCACGGCTTGCCCGCCCAGGGGATTCACCCGGTCCAGGACGATGAAGGGCAGCTTCGCTGACCCTGCGGCTTCCATGCAGTTCAGCATGGTGGAAATGTAAGTGTAAAACCGGGTGCCTATGTCCTGGATATCAAAAACCAGCACGTCCACTTCCTTGAGCGAATCCGGTGACGGCTTGCGGTCCTTGCCGTAAAGGCTGGTCACCGGCAGGCCACTGGCGGGGTCCTTGCCATCGGCAATTTGGTCGTGGTCCTCCACGCCTGCAATACCATGCTCCGGGCTGAAAAGCCGCGTGACTTTTGCCCCTGGCACTTTTTGCAGCACCGCCAGGGTGGTTTGCTTATCCGAGGTGACGCCCGTCTGATTGGTGATCAGGCCCACCCGCTGGCCGGCCAGTGCCGCCAATCCTGCCGCCTTGACGGTGTCCACCCCGGTGGAGACCCGGCGCGCCGCACCCATGGCTTCAGCGGCCAGGGTGCCCACCTGCCAGCGCAGGTTTTTCACGCTTTTCCCTTCGGAGGGGTGGTTGCGGTTGGTCAGGAGGATGAAATAGCAATCGGCTTCCGGATCGATCCAAAGACACCCGCCCGTCCAACCGGTGTGCCCGTAGGAGCGGGGTCCGAAGTGGGCGCCTTTCGGGTCGGAGTAGGCGGAGAGGACATCAAATCCCATGGTGCGGCGCACCCCGCCCGGCAGTAGGGGCTGCACGGCCGTCATGCGGCTGACCGTGGCCTTTTTCAGGATGACCCGGCCATCCGGGGTTTTTCCACCATCCAATAACATGCGGCAATAGCGTCCGGCGTCCCGCGCATTGGTGAAAAGCCCGGCATGCCCGGTAATGCCTCCCATCCGGCGGGAGGTGGGGTCGTGCACCACTCCCTGAATCACCACATCGCCTTCCCGGGTGGTGGGGGCGATGCGGTCCTTCTTCAGGGGGGCGGGACAAAATCCGGTATCTTCCATGGCCAGGGGCTTGAAAATCCGGCGTTTGGCAAATTGATCCAGGGGCTCCCCCGAAACCCGGCGCACGATTTCGCCGAGCAGGATGAAATTCAGGTCACTATACCGGAACTCAGCCCCTGGCGCGGCTTGCACGGGCTGGGTCATGGCCTTGGTCAATCCGGTATCATAGCCCGTCCATTCCCCACTGGGCATCAGCCCGGCTCTCAGCCCTGAGGTATGCGTCAGCAGCTGGCGGAGGGTGATCTTTTCCTTGCCCTCGCCGGTGAATTCCGGGAGCCAGCGGCTGGCAGGGGTCTCGGGATCCAATTTTCCATCCTCCACCAGCAGCCACACCGCAGGGCTGGTAGCCATAACCTTGGTCAGGGAAGCGGCGTCAAAAATAGTATCAACCGTCATGGGCCGCGTCTCCGGGTCCACGGATCGGCAGCCGAATTCATTTCCCCAGCGCTTTCCCTTCCGCTCCATCCACACCACTGCCCCGGGGATTTCCTTGCGCTGCACCGCGTCGGCCAGGATTTGGTTAATATCCCTCAATTTGGAAGTGGTGAAATTCTGATTGCTGGAAAATTGGGCGGCCGCCGGGGGTGGCGGCAGGATTACCGCCGTGAGGACCAGAAGGGGAAGGGTAAAGAGAGCACGCAGGCTCCTGCAGGAAGATGTCAGCATAGGACCGCGGGGCGGAGGGTAGCACAGGAATCAAGGTTTGGCTATCAGAAAATCCGTTATTTTAACATATTTTCCCTCATGGAGCCGTGGCGTCTCCCCGCTGCGCAGCAATCTCACCCACTCCCGCAGACAACCCAATACAATTATCGTAACAGACACCAGAAAAACGCCGGTGATGGCGGCATCGAAGTAATTATTAAACTCCCCCCGCGCATTTCCCTTGGCCGCCGCATCCCGGGCGCTCCAGAGGAAGCCCAGCGGGGAATCGGAAAAAATCTTCATCAAGCCTGCCGTAAAAGTCACCCCCGTCAGGAAGACCAGGGGCACGACGGTGGTCCAGGCATAGCGGGCCCGTCCCATCTTGATGATCAGGGTCGTGCCCAGGCAGAAGGCGATCACCGCCAGCAGCTGATTCGCGATGCCAAAAATCGGCCACAGGCTTTTTGCGATGCCGTCCGGATCCACCGCGCCCTGATACATGAAAAACCCCCACGCTGACACCAGCAGCGCGCTGGTGAAGATATTGGCCGGCCACGATTTGGTATCTCCCAGCGCCGGCACCGCCTGGCCCAGCAGGTCCTGGAGGATGAAGCGCCCCACCCGTGTCCCGGCATCCAGGGTGGTCAGGATAAAGAGGGCCTCGAACATGATGGCAAAATGATACCAAAGGTCCAGCCCGCCCGCCGGCATGACCTTGGCAAACATCATTGCCATGCCCACGGCAAAGGTCGGCGCACCGCCCACTTTCCCGATCAGGGAAGGCTCGCCCATTTCCCTGGCCAGGGCCTGCATTTCCGGCACCGTGGTGGAAAACGCCGCCGCGTGCGGGCCGGTGGCCATGGAAGCCAAGGCGGTGTTCACTTTGGTGACCACCGCTTCGAGCTGCGCGATGTTGGAGGGATCTGCCACGCCCGTATTGATTGCAAAATACTGGGCGGGCGGCAGGGAGCAGGCGGCGATGATGGCCATCAATGCGACCATCATTTCCGTGACCATGGAGCCATACCCCACGAGGCGGATATCTTTTTCGGATTTCATCAGCTTCGGCGTGGTGCCGCTGGAAATCAGCGAGTGGAAGCCGCTCACCGCCCCGCAGGCGATGGTGATACAGACAAAGGGAAACACCGGTCCCGGCACCACCCAGCCACTGCCATCCACGAATTTCGTCACCGCCGGCATCATCAGCGGCGGATTCAGCATCACCACAAAAAGCGCCAGCACCGCCACCGTGCCCAGTTTCATAAAGGTGCTGAGGTAATCCCGCGGGGCCAGCAGCAGCCACACCGGCAGCACACTCGCCGCGAAACCATAAATCATAATCGTCCAGCACAGCGTCACCGCATCCAGTGTCAGGAAGTCATTCATCGCTGGCGAAAGGAACCGCCCGCCTGCCACGCAGGCCATCAGGCCGATCACCCCCGCCACCGTCACCGGGCCCACCCCGGCTTTGTCCGATTTGATCGCCACTCCCATGATCACCGCCAGCGGAATCGTCATGGCGATGGTGAACAAACCCCATGGACTGTGCGCCAGCGCTTTCACCACCACCAGGCCCAGCACCGCCAGAATCACGGTGATGATCAGCAGCAGACTGATCATCGCCACCAAGCCGATGAACGGATTGATCTCCTCCTTCAGCATCTGCCCGAGGGACTTTCCGTCCCGCCGCATTGAGCCGAAGAGCACCACCGCATCATGCACCCCGCCGCCCAGCGTTGCGCCGATCAGGATCCAGAGCGTCCCCGGCAAATAACCGAACTGCGACGCCAGCACCGGACCGACCAGCGGTCCCGGCCCGGCAATCGCCGCGAAGTGGTGGCCAAAGACCACCCACTTGTTCGTCGGCACAAAGTCCTTGCCGTCATCCTTCGTCAGGGCGGGTGGGGCGCGGTCGGCGTCCAGCACCAGCACCTTCGCCATCAACCAGGCGCTGTAAAACCGGTAGGACACCGCGAGGGAACAAACTCCGGCGATGACCAGCCACATGGCATGCACCGGTTCATTCCGCTGCAGCGCTGAAACCAGCACGGCCAGCACGCCCAAGGCCGATACGGCGATCCAGAGAAGAATTTTAGAGATCCGCTTCATGAGCGCCATCTCTCCTGCTTTCCCCCGCTCCCGTCAATCCTTCTTCCCGCCCATGTTCACGTTCCTGGGGCACGGAACACGCTGCCCAGGGGCTGGAGCAGAAGATGCCATCAGGCCCCTCAGCACTTGCTAGAAGGATGCTGACGGGCTGCGGATGGCACTGATACAACTGATAATCACGGATAGACTCAAAATGGGTGCTTTAACCGGAAGGTGAATCATTCAGTTCCCATAAATCAGTGATTATCAGTATTATCCGTGCTATCCGTGGCCCGTCATTTCGCCAAGTAAGTTGATAAGCCAGCCGGTCAGGGAAGATTCAGGCGCTGGCCGATTTTGATCATATCGCTGGTCAATCCATTGCTGGATTTCAGCGCGGCAACGCTGGTGCCATTGCGGCGGGCGATCGCGGTCAGCGTATCACCGCTTTTCACCGTGACGCTCCGCCCGCTGGAGGCGGCGCCGCCGGAATAGGATGGCGTGGAGTTGTAGCTCTGCTGGGGCGGGGTGGGGGTCGTTTGCGCCGGCTCGTAGCTGCCGTAAGGATTGGCCGCCGGTTTGGTCTGATAAGGATTCGTCGCCGGCACCTGACTGTAGGGATTGGTGGCCGGGACTTGGCTGTAGGGATTGCTGGCCGGCACCTGGCCATAGGGGCTGGTCTGCTGGCCGTAGGGATCATAGGCACTCGTGGCGGGATCCTTCGGTTTCAGAAGATCGCAGGACGTGGAGAATACAGCAACGAGGGCGGTCAGGCAAAGGAGGATCGGGCGCATGGCAGTGGAGGCGGTGGTTGAAAGACTACGGAAACTCTGATATTTAAGCTGTGTTTAGGATTTGACAAGTTTTTTCACTGCCAATTCATTGCCGCACCCCGCGTCCCGATTTTCAGGGGCGATTCCAGGATGCGCCGCCGCCAAAGCTTACTGTTCTGGTTGATTAGGACGGCACGGGACACGCTTTACCATCACCCAGCCGCAGGTCCCGCCGGCACGGGAAAGCAACCAAGGGCTTGCAGAATGCAATCCCGCAAAAAGTTGGCCCGGGTGGGATTTGGGCGCGGTGGGGTGAGGATGGTCCAATGCTCCTGCTCCGCGATGTTTTTCAGAAAGGGATCCGGATGGACCGTGACCGGATTTTCCACAAATCGCAGCAGAGGAAGATCCGCCGCGCTATCCGAGTAAGCCCAGGCCCCAGGCAAAGGCAGGGAGAGATCCACCGGCATGAGATGCCGCATGGCTTTGAGCTTCGCCTCGTATTTGTTATTAGGGCCGTCAATTTCCGGCAGCAGCACCATGGGATCCGTGAGGCGCAGGGCCGTGCCGATGCTGTGATCGAACCCCAGCCGCCGCCCGATGGCGTTGACGTAGAATTGTGGACTGGCGGAGTTCAGGATGAGGAGGCGCCCGGCGGCGCGGTGACGTTCCACTTCAGCCATGACTTCGGCATAGAGCAGTGGCATGACGGCTTCCTCCACGAAGCCGGAGACCAGCTTTTCCAGGTCCACCTGGCGCAGCCCATAGAGGTAAGAGGAAAACACGCGCTTCAGGGTGCGGGTGCTGAGCAGGTGCACGGCTTTCAGGACGGCAGCCGGCCCGAAGAGGGCCAAATACGCACGGCGGAGCGGGTGTTTCTTCAACACATAGTTGCAAAACAGCACCTGGGTATCGAAAGGCAACAGAGTTTGATCAAGATCGAAAATAGCAAAGGACATCAGCAGAAGGGAGAGTGGCCCCCCACCTTGCCGCAGGATGAGCCCGGAGGGAAGGGAAATTGGTGGGGATGCCGCGCCTGGCGCGCCTGGTTGCTTCCCGTGACGTAACGAAGCGGCGACGCACGACTAACCTTATTGGAGGTTGAGAGTTGAAGGTTGAGAGTTGAGAGATTTATTCTCCTGAGGTTACGTGATTTCCCGTCATTCATTAGCAGGAGGTGTGTTCCAGGTGAAGAAAGCCGTTGAGATTCCTACTCTCAACTGTCATCCGGCAACGCACATTTTCTTTTCAGGGCTAATCCATTGATCCGCTAAAACCAAAAACCTCCCGGTCCAGAGCATCTCTGCCAAGGACCGGGAGGTCGTAGGGTATCGTTAGTTCCGGAAGGCCGGGACTAGCAGCCTGTCGGACTTAGTCCTAAAACCTTAAAAACTTGGGTATTCAGATTTCGCGGCCGTTTGAAGTCCCTGTTTGCTGGAAAACCTGGCTCTTATAGCAAAGAATTCCTGGCCCGGGGCCGCACTCTGCGCCAAAGTCTTATCATGGCTGCCCGATTCCAGAACATTGACCGCGAGACCCCCA
>CAMDJM010000022.1 GCA_945900785.1 Akkermansia muciniphila | reverse complement strand
CGATGAACTTCTCAGACGGTGGCTTCATAAATATTCGCATCACTTGAGCGATTACACAAAACCAAAGACATGACCTCCAAGGGCCAAAAAAACGGATGCAGGCAACGGCTCGTTTGGCATCTGTCATGTCATCATCGCTTCCCGCTCGCAATCGCCTGATCCGGGCCGTTCGCCTAAAAGCAAAGCACCATCATGAGTCCAGGACCATTGCTTCTGAGTCTATTGCTGGCAGTGTCCATCGCGGGTGCGGAGGAGTTCAGATACCGGCACTTGGATGGAGTTACAGGCCTCGGAAACGTAGTGGTCGATTCCAAGGGCAAAGAGACCACGATTATCATCCGCAAGGACTCGGACGAGAAGTCTCTTGCTGTGCTCGACGCCTTTCAGGACGCCCAAATGTGTGGAACCGAGAAGCCGTGCACGATTCGAGGAGCCTACTTTGGGCAGCATCTGATTCTTCTCGGCGAGTTCACTTCCGACGAGAAGCGCACGAAGTATGTTGAGAACGGAGCAGCGACAGAACCTTATCGAGACTTCAAGGTCACAGGATTTAAGGTCGTATTCCCATTCTACCGTTTTGTGACCGCACCAAAGGGCAACGCGATTGATGGCCCGTTTCTGATCGAGGTGCATTTTGGTTTCGACACCCTTTTCCCCTATGGCATCAGCTTCGACAAGAAGCCCATCGACCTTCAGAATCATTCGGTGAAGCACAAAGAAGAATGAAGCCTGAACAACCAACCAAGGCGAACAAAACGGATGCAGGCATCGGCTCGCATGCCATCTGTGGTGTCTTCGGCGCTTCCCGCTCATCGTCGCCTGATCCGAAACGTCAAACGACATGAAGCGACCGTTGCGTATTTGCCTTCTCGTCCTTGGAGTTGTCGTCCTTCTCGTTATTGGTGGTGCTTGGCTGTTTTGGCGTCTTGAAGTAAGTAGGTTGCGTTCTCCGGAGACCGTGGTTGAGGAGACGGGCTTGCAGTTGCCCGGGCACGCACGTATCACAGCGACCCGGGCGCATTTATTCTCTCTCGCTGACGAGGACAACTACGAGTGGCTTATCCAGTCGGATATATCTCTCCTGCCGTGGGCGACGGCAAACATGCGGCCCGAGACAGGCGGTTGGGAGCACATTCGGCAGATGTCGGAGCTTGGCTTCCCAGAGGAGATGCCGCGCGATGCAAAGTTTGCAGGGGTGTGGAGGGCATATGGGCGCAGCAGCCGGGGAAGGGAGGAGACATCGTATTTGTATCTCGCCGACGATGGCAAAGTTGCTATTCTCGGGACGTTCAGACCATGACAATGCCGCCGAATGAGCATGGTTCCCCCCGGGCGCAGCCCGGATGGGAACCGTTGTTGAACGATTCGCGGTTGGCCATGTGGGGGAGGCCGGTTCAGGAGCGGCCTGTGGCCGGAGCTTGAGCGGGCGAAGCTTCCGGGCACTGCTTTTCCCTTAAATCCGCTTTTTGCGTCCCTGCGGCCCCGCACCTCCCTCTTGATGCCGTCTGGTTCCTGTTCAGGGTAGGCGTTATGTCCAGCACCTGGGGTCAAGCATTTCGTATTACTACATGGGGAGAGTCCCACGGAGGAGGAGTCGGCGTGGTCATTGACGGCTGTCCGCCGCAGGTGCCGCTTTCCCTGGAGCACCTGCAAACGGAACTCGACCGCCGCCGGCCGGGCCAAAGTGAGATCACGACGCCCCGCAAGGAAGCGGACCGCGCAGAGATCCTGAGCGGCGTCTTCGAGGGCCAGACCACCGGCACGCCCATTTCAATTATGGTCCGGAATGAGGATCAGCGCTCGGAGGCCTACAACGAGATGGCCACCAAATACCGGCCCAGCCACGCGGACTACACTTACGATGCGAAATATGGCTTCCGCGACTGGCGGGGGGGCGGCCGCTCCAGCGCGCGCGAAACCATCGGCCGGGTGGCGGCTGCCGCCGTGGCCCAACAAGTCCTCCGCAGCCTCTATCCGGACCTGGAAGTCATCGCCTGGGTGAAAAGCGTCTACCACCTCACTGGCACCATCGACCCCGCCGCCGTCACCCGCGACCTTGTCGAGAGCAATATCGTCCGCACCGCTGATCCTGCCATGGTGGGCCCCATGACGGATCTCATCAAGGAAATGCGCAGCGCCGGCAATAGCGTGGGCGGCGTGGTGGAATGTGTGGTCAGAAACTGTCCTCCTGGCCTGGGGGAGCCGGTCTTTGATAAAATCGATGCCGATCTCGCCAAGGCCATGCTCAGCCTCCCCGCCACCAAAGCCTTTGAAATCGGCAGCGGCTTCGCGGGCACCCTGCTTACCGGGCTGGAGCATAACGATCCCTTCCGCATGGAAAACGGCGTGGTCCACGCCACCAAAAACGACAGCGGCGGCGTCCAGGGCGGCATGACCAACGGCGCGCCCATCCTGTTCCGCGTGGCCTTCAAGCCGGTCGCCACCGTGATGCATGAGCAGGACACCGTCACCAGCACCCCTCATGAAAACACCACCCTGAAAGGCCGCGGCCGCCACGATCCCTGCGTCCTCCCCCGCGCCGTCCCCATGGTCGAAGCCATGACGTGGCTGGTCCTCGTGGACCACGTGCTGCGGCACCGGGGGCAGGTGGGGGGTGGGAGAGTTACTGGTTAAAAGTTATTGGTTAATAGTTCCCGATTTCACCCTGCACCCGCCCTCCGAGCCCCAATAACCCATAACTAATAACTCCTACCCCAAAAAATGTCCCTCACCTCCGAGCCCACCCTGCGCATGGCCATGCTGGCCTTTTCTGCGGTTTGTGTGATCTGGGGTGTGGTGAAGGGGATTGGCCGGCTGGTGAAGCTGGCGGTTTCCGCCGGGGCTGGTGTGGCGGCGGGATGGTGGTTTTTCCGCTATGCGCCAGGGCCCCTGATCTCCGGGCTGAGTGGCTTCCATGCCGATGCGATCCAGTGGGGGGCAGTGATTTGCGGCGTGCTGGCGTTTTGGTTTTGCCAGCGGTTCCTCGCCTCCCTCTTTACTGGGGAATCCAGCGCCCCCAGCGGGGCCAGGGCGCGCACCCGGGCCGGATTTTTCAGTCTGGTGCCTACCCTGCTGGTCCTCTGGGCCGGGGCCATGGCCATCCGATACAGTGGCGGCGTGGCCCGCATGAGATGGGTGGAGCAAGCCGCCACCAGCCGCCAGGCGGATGAAATGAAAACCCCTCCCCTGCTGGCCCAGCTCCGCCATGGCGTCTCCACGGGCCTGCTGGGTCAGATCCTGGATAAAGTGGACCCCTTCCACTCCCGCGAAACCTCCGCCCTGGGGGCCCTGCTCGCCCTCCAACGCAATGATGCCGCCTGGAAAAACCTGATCCGCCAGCCCCGCATGGCCCCGCTCATGCAATCCGGGGAGTTCCGCTCGCTCCTGAAGGACAATGACGTCATCCACGCCCTCAGTTATTCCTTCTACAGCAAGCTCCTGACCCTCCCGGAACTCACCGGAGCGGCCACCTCGCCCGCCGTGCGCGACGCCCTCCACGCCCTTCCCCTCGAAGACGCTATCCGCTCCGCCATCGCTGGCACTCCGGCGCTGCCAGCCATCCCCCGCGCGACTGTTGTGCAATGAGGAAATTTCACGCATCCCCACAATCAGCCCAAACTTCGGAACCAAACCTGCTTGAGATTCATGTCAGATCATATGCCTTCCCGCCAGCCACGCCCCACTCCGGTCTCTCCCGTTGTTGACTTCCATGCCCATCCGCTGGACGAGCGCATCCGCCTTTCCTACAACACCCTGGAAAAACTCCGCCGGCCCAATGGCGGCTATATCGCCAGCCCTTATTCTGCTGAAGACGGCTCCGGGGATGCCTACAATGTTTTCTGGATCCGTGATATCATGTTTGCCACCTACGCGAATGAATACCTCGGCTGCTTCGATAAAATGATCGAGAGCTTCCGCCTCGTGCTGGATATTTTCAAACGCTTCCACCTGCGCATCATCAAGGCCTCCATCGTCAAGCCCAACGTCCTCAACGAGCGCGGACTTTTCATGCCGGCCCGGGTGCATCCCACCACGCTGGAAACCATCACGGATGACTGGGGCCACCATCAAATGGATGTCTTCGGTCTGTTTATGTATAAAACCGGGGACCTGATCCGGAAAGGCTATGGGTTCCGTTTCACCACAGAGGATTTTACGCTCATCAGCCATATCCGGAATTACATCTTCAACATGGGTTTTGAGGAAGACTTCGGCATGTGGGAGGAAGGCCCCGAGGCCCATTCCAGCAGCTTCGGAGCGGTGCTGGGCGGCCTTACCATGTGGTTTGATCAGGGCTTTTACGACTACAAATACAAGCAAAAAACCGAGATCGGCACCCTCGTGCCGGTCAGTGAGCGCATGGTCGCGGATGGCAACCAGGCCCTGCTGGGGCTGCTCCCCCGCGAGTCGGAGAGCCGACCCTATGACCTGGCCCAGCTTAGCCTGATCTGGCCTTATGCCATTGTGGATTACCAGACCAAGCTGATGATCCTGAAGAACATTGAGACGCAGTTGGTCGGCACCCGGGGGGTCCGCCGGTATCCGAACGACGTTTACTCCGGCCATGGCACCGTGCCGCACGAAGGGGAAACGGCGGAATGGCCCCTCGGCCTGGCTTGGCTTTCCATTTGTTATTCCAAGCTCGCGGAATACGATCATGACTTCGATACCGCTCATCATCCGGTCCATCTTAACTGGGAGCAGCGGGTGGTTTACTTCGATCAGGCGGTGAAATACTTCATCCAACTCGAAGCCGCGATGACGCCGGAAGGATGGGTCCCGGAACTCTACGTCGGCACCCAGATGGGGCACAATACCCCGCTCGCCTGGGCGCAAAGCTTCCACATTATTTCCGGCCAGATGTTGCTCAACCTGTCCTACAAACACCCCCACCATTTCAAAATCCCGGCCAGCCTGATGCGGCGGGCCTAGCGTTGAATTCCAACGCTGTTTCAGGACGAGAGATGAAAGCCCCGGTGGTTCCTTCAGCTAGCAAGACCGGTCCCGCCCTTACCCTGTAAACCGGGATGAATTTGACCAGAAGGGCACCACCCCGGGCTACATGCGGGAGGGAGTGGTGCGGTGGATTTCCCGTGCTGGGATATATTTGGGATGGTATCGGTCCTTGGGACTGAAAAGGAAGCCGGGGGTGCGGTTGAGGACTTCGTAGTTGCCTGGAGAGAAGACAGGGACTTCCATGTCCGCATTGGGGTCGTAGACCTTGCGGCCAGTGAAGGTGCCGGTGAGGCGGTATTCGTAGTTGTGGTCGAAACCGTGGGCCAGGCCGGCACCGCTGGGCATCTCGGGGAGCCGGTCGGGAGTTTTGAGACGGGATTCGTCCATGACCACGAGTTGGCTGTTTTCCCAAAGCTGCCCGGGCCGACGCACATAGCCCCAGAAGCGCACTTTATCCACGAAATACCGGCGGCCAATCCAGAAATCGCCCCGGGGCTCGGCCAGAATGGCGGCATTGCGGGCGGCGACGACGGGGCTGGAGTCGGTGACGGCACAGGAAGGCAAAAGAAGGGGCAGGCCGAGGCAGAACAGGAGGAAGGAGAGGCGGCGCATGGGTGGGTGGGAGGAAGGAGGGGTTGGTTGATTTGGCAGGAGCAGCGTCCGGCAGGGAACGGAGTTTCTGCGTCTGCGGCTTTAATCGAGAACTTGTGGCATAGATTCCTGAATCGGAACAGGCATGGTTTCCAAGCGGTCGATTTTGATTTGTCCGGTGACCGCTTTGGCCGAAGTGGCTCCCTGCCTCATGGCTCCGTGCATGTTGGGATAGCAGAAGGCTCCCTGACGGCCGGCAGTGCGGAGATTCGGGAAGGAGTCGACGTGGGATTTCAGAGCCTGAAAGTGGGGTTCGAAGCCCAGCCTGAAGATCGGATAGCCATGCACCGCCTGGAGCAGGTGCCATTCCTTGATCTGGTCCCGGGTGCAGATCTTTTCGATCTCGAGATCGGTCATGATCTGTTCTTTCACAGCATCAGTGACGCGCCATTTTTCATCATCCATCTCACAGGTCGTCTCGACGATGAGGACGCTATGGTCCGGCGGATTGACGATGAGACCGGCGTTTTTGGGCTCGCCGACGCGGTGGAAAATGCGCTCGCGGTAGTAAATATAGAGGCCGTCAATGCACTTGGGTTTATGGACGAGGAGGCCGTGGATGGTGATGGGCTTGAATTTAAGGTAATCGCAGGACGCCAGCACCTCCGGGGGGGGCGGAGGGGTCATTTTGCGGACCAGGAGGGGCAGGGGGATAGTGTTGATGCAGTAGTCGCAGGGGTGCCGGGTGAGGACGCCGGTGGTGGTGTCCCGGCTGGTGACGGCGGTGATGCGGCCACCGGCGTTTTCGATGCTGTTCACGTCCTGGTTGTAAAGGATCGTGGCCCCGAGGGATTGAGCGTAGGCGGCGAGGCGGCGGGTCATGGTTTCTGCACCGGTGCGGGAATAGTGCAGGGTTTCCTCGGAGAGGGCGCTATCGACGGCGTGGACGCGGTTGTCCCTGATGCCGATTTTGGCGAGGATTTTTTTGAGGACATCCACGGCGGTGAGCCGGGGCATTTTGGTGGTGATGAACTTGGCGTCGAGTTCCGTGGTGGGGAAGCCCCAGTAGCGCATGGTGAAGTCCTTGAAAAAGAACTCGTAAAGTTGCCGCCCGTAAAGCTGGATGAGGGCGTCTTCGGCATTGATAGGGGTCTTGGGGAAGAGCTTGAACCACAGCTGGGTGCTGAAGAGGCTCAGAACGCAGCGGGCGAGGGTGAGGGGCGGGATGCCCTTGATCATGTCCCCGAATTGCAGCGGATAGCGGTAAAAGGAGCCAGCCCAGCGGATTTTTGAGTCGAGCTGCACGGCGATGCGCTCTTCGCCCATGATGTTATCGCGGATGTCATGGAAGATTTCCCTGTCAAACTCGTGGAGCATGTGCACGCCGAGGTCATACCAGTTGCCGTTGTGATTGAAGGCGGTAGCGAGACCGCCGGCGCGGGGCTCCTTTTCCAGCAGGGTGACCTGAAGCCCCTGCGCGGCGAGGGTGCGGGCTGCGTAGAGACCAGTGGGACCGCCGCCGAGGACAAGAATCCTGGCAGACGGAGGGGAGGGGACGTTGGACATGAATGGGGAAAAGCAGGCCGGAGATGGCCCGCAGCGGGCCAGCGGAAAACCAGTGGTGGCTGCGGAGAACGAACCCTGAGGATTCATGGCAGCGGGCGCTTGGGCAAGTGAAATTGTTTTCCCCGGGATTCAGCGGATCCAGCCGACCAGGGGTTCGGGCTGCAAGGCTGAGGCCCGTGTCCCTGCAACCCGGTTCCCATCGCAGCTGTGGCCGGGGTCGAGATCTTTGTGCTCAAAGGTCCTGCGCTTTTGCCTGCCGGAAAAACTGCGTGCTTTTCATGGGGTGAGGATGGCTTTATCCCAATCCTTCCACACCGGGTCCAAGCCCAGATTTTTCAATAAATCCTCGATTTCCCGGGGGGTGCGTTCATCGGCGATATCAAATTGTCCGGTGGCGCAAGCCCCGGATGATTTTTCATCCAATTCCACGCGGCGTCCCTTTTTAGTCAGGTGCAGGTCATCCTTGCCCACCCCGGTGTAGCCGCCTGGCTCCGTGTGGCTGCCTGCGCTCATGGAGGTGATGCCCAGGGGTAAGATGGCGTCCCGCAGCGCTGCTGGTTCCCGCGTGCTCAGGATGATGCCCACCTGTGGAAAACAAATCCGGAAGGCGCAGATCAGCTGCACAAATTGCACGTCCGTGAACCCGAACCCGGGCACAAAGCCACCCGCTGCCGGCCGCATGCGGGGCATGGCAACGGTATAGCTGGCCATCCAGCAATGCCGTTGCAGCCACTCCAAATGAGCCGCCAGCGCCAGGGCTTCGTCCCGCCATGGGGCCAGGCCGAACAAGGCCCCAATGCCGATCCGGCGGAACCCGCCCGCGTAACCACGCTCCGGGCAGGCGAGGCGCCAGTCAAAATCCTTTTTGGGTCCCGCCGTGTGCAGCATGGCATAGGGCGCGCGTTGATAGGTTTCCTGGTAAACCACCAGCCCTTCCGCTCCGGCGGCCACCATGCGCTCATACTCCGGTGCCTCCATGGGCCCCACCTCAATGGCCACGGTGGGGATGAAGCCCTTGATCGCCCGGATGCACTCCTCAAGGTAGCCATTGCTGACAAACTTCGGGTGCTCCCCCGCGACCAGTAAAATATGACGGAAACCTTCGGCTGCGAGGTGCCGCGCCTCCGCCACCACCTGCTCCACCGTCAGGGTCACGCGCAGGATCGGATTGTCCCGGGAGAAACCGCAATAGGCGCAATTGTTCACACATTCGTTGCTAACATAAATCGGGGCAAACAGCCGCATGGTCCGTCCAAAATGGCGGCGCGTGGCCTGCATGGAGTGTTGGGCCATGCGCTCCAAGGCCTCCGGCCCCGCCGGCTCCAGCAATGCTTCAAACTTTCCCAACAGAGGCGATTTTCCCTCTGGTAAACGATTCAAGGTATCCAAAAAACTCACATTGCACCAAAGACCCCACCCCATCCCGTGCAAGCGCTCAGGTCACACCGCTGGCGGCCAAGCGGTGCCTTGGCGGATGCTCCGGAACATCGCCCGGTCCGGAATGGTTTTCCTGCTGTGGATCAAATGAAACAGAGTCCGCCCCGGAGGACGGACCCTGTGTTCAGAATTCTTTGCCAGCCAGGACGCGGGCGGGATTAACGGCCCCAGTGGAAGCTGATGCGGCCCCCGCGGTCGCAGCTGCCTCCACGGTCGTAACCCCCGCGGTCGCCGCGGCCATAATCACGGTCGTGGCCGTAGGCAGGACGGTCATATCCTCCACGTCCCGGGCTGCGGGATTGGACGACCCAGCGGAAAATGGGCCGGCCATGGCAGTCGCGCCCGGCAAAGGTGTAGACCCAGAAAACAGCATTGCCGCAGCGGTCGTAGGTGACGCGGGTGCGCTCCCCGCAGTGAGGGCTGGCGCTGGCGGTGACGGGGGCAAGAACGGCGGTGCCCACCAGGGCGGCGAAGAGCAGGCTGAACAGTTTCATGACGTTATTGGTAGTTAGAAGTGTGTTTATTTTTATGGTGGAATCGCCGCAGCAGCGACTTCGCTGCCCATTGATCCCGCCTGTTCTGACGGATGCCCGCAGCGTCTATTCAGGGGCTTTGAAATATTTTTCAGCAACCTGCCGGAAAACGGAACCGCTGTTTCCTGACGTAAAAAAATTTGTTGGAAAACAGTGGTCACTTTTCCGGAAGCCCAACACGGCTTTGCCGGGGCGGATGAAAAGACCGCCAGCATGGCCATGGTGGCACAAATATATTCCCCCTGAAATTTATGGAAAATTGAAGATACTCAAGAATTTCAAGCTAAATGATTTATTTTGTTCATTTTTTCTTGAACAAAATCTAAATCGCTTCTAGATCTGTGAAGCATGGCCACCCTTGATGCTTTAAATCCCTCTCCCAACAGCTCCGCCGCGGAGTTGTCCGAGTTGGAAGTAGGCGTGATCGATTTCTTTGTCAGTGCGGTGAAGGTGCTCGGATTTCCCAAGTCGATTGGGGAAATCTACGGGATGCTCTTTGTCAGCAGCGATCCGTTGCCACTGGATACTCTGGTGGACCGGCTGCGCATGAGTAAAGGCTCCGCCAGCCAGGGATTGAAATTTCTGCGGACTTTTGGGGCGGTGAAAGCGGTTTACCAGCCCGGTGACCGGAGGGATCACTTCACCGCAGAACTGGAACTGAAGCGGCTGACGGCCGGGTTCCTCCGCGAACAAATCCAGCCCCGGCTGGACCATGGCGAAGAGCGGCTGGGCCGTCTCTCCCATCTCACCGCCCAGTTGTCCCAAGACGCGGTGGGCGAATTCCAGCGGGAGCGCGTTCAAAAATTGGAGCGCTGGAGCGCCCGCAGCCGGGAGGTCATGCCACTGCTCGGGAGTTTACTTGAATAAATGAACATGGAACCTCAGAACGATCCAACCCCTTCCACCACGCCGGATGACCTGCGCTGGCGTGTCATCCGGTCGCGGCCCAAAGGCGAGCACCTCGCGGCGCAGCATCTCCGCGCCGCTGGCTTCGAGGCCTTTTCCCCCCGCGTGCGTCACCAGAAAAAAACCACCCGGGGCCGCATCTGGTTCACCGAGGCCATGTTTCCCGGGTATTTATTTTGCCGCTACTCCGTCCGGGAATCCCTGCGTCATGTTATTTCCACTCCTTTTGTCTCCTCTGCCCTCAGCTTCATGCACGATGCCGGAGCCGTCGCAGATGCCCTCATCGCGGATCTGCGCGCCGAGTTTGACGAAAAAGAAACCCTCACCGTCGCCACCACCATCCAGCCCGGGGAAAGCGTCGATATTGTCGAAGGCCCCATGCGCGGTCTCAGCGCCACCGTCACCCGGATCATTCCCGGGCGGGACCGCGTGAGGATTCTGTTGGAATTTATCGGTGGACTTCAGGAGATAGAGGTTCCCCTCATCTCCCTGCTCACCGGGCGCGACCCACGCCACGAAGCACTCCCCCGCCCGGCCTGAGCGCCGCGCTCCCTCCATAGCTCCGGTCGGCCCCGTGCCACCGCAAGCGACCTTGCCCCCCACTTGCCCTTCAATCTCATGGTATTGCCCGAAACACTGGCCAATCGACCAAGGGCGGCAGCGTGTCCGGAAAAAAAGGAAAAGAGCCCACGCTGGTGACCGCGTCATCCGTCGAAACTCCGGCAAAAGCCGGAGCACACAACCCATCGGGGCACTACCCGTGCTTACCGCCCCGGATTCATGCCTGCCGCCACTGCCATTGACGTTCTGATCGCTGGCGCAGGATTCTCCGGGCTTGTCATGGCGCAACGGCTCAGTGAAGCCGGCCTGAAATGCGTCGTGCTGGAGCGGCGCGATCATCTCGGCGGAAATGCCTATGATGCCCCGGACGGAAACGGTGTGCTCTATCACTGCTACGGCCCCCACTACTTCCGCACGAATTCCCGTGCCGTCCGTGATTACCTGAGCCGCTTCACGGACTGGACCCCTGCCGAATATCGTGTCAAATCCCACACCCACGGGCAATATTGGTCCTTCCCGGTCAACCTCGCCACCTACGAACAACTCATCGGCAAACCCGCCACCGAAGCGGAATTCGCCACTTGGCTCGAGCAGGAACGGGCTCCCAATCCCCACCCGGCCAACAGTGAAGAAGTCATCCTCGCCAACGCCGGCCCCACCTTCTACGAACTATTCTTCAAAGGCTATACCCTCAAACAATGGGACCGCCACCCCCGCGACCTCGACCCCTCCGTCTGCGCCCGCATTCCCGTCCGCACCACCCGGGATGATCACTACCTGAGGGAAGAATTTCAAGCCATCCCCAGCGAAGGCTTCACCCGCCTCTTTGAGCGCATGGTCGCCGCCTCACCTGGTCTGGAAATCAATCTGAACACCGACTTCCTCACCGCCCGGCGGCACTACAACCCGCGCCACACCATCTACACCGGGCCCATTGATGCCTACTTTGACTTCTCCCACGGCCACCTCCCCTACCGGAGCCTCGATTTCCAGGTGGAATCCTTCAGCGCCGATCAACTCGCTGCCGCAGGCCGGCAACCCATCAGTGGGAGCCCCGGCCATTGGCAACCCGCTCTCCAGGTCAACTACCCCAATGACGAAGCCTACACCCGCATCGTCGAAATCAAGCACATCACCCGTCAGGACACCCCACACACCAACATCGTCCGCGAATATCCTCTTCCAGCCGACGATACACACGAACCCTACTACCCCATCCCCGCGCCCGATACCCGGCTCCAATACGAAAAATACCGCTTGGCCGCTGCCTCCGAGCCTCATACCAGCTTCATCGGCCGTCTCGCCACCTACCACTACTACAACATGGACCAGGTTGTTGCCATCGCTTTGAAGGAAGCGGAGCGCCTGCTCTCCCCCACCGGCCCATTCGGTGCTCCCGCCGGTCCCCCATAACGCTATGCCTGTTCCCCTGCTGGACGTGAATGCCCAGAACCACCCGCTCGCCAGCGAACTCGAGGCCGCCTTCCATCGTGTCCTTTCCAGCGGTCAGTTCATCATGGGCCCGGACGTCGCCGCCTTCGAGCAGGAATGTGCCACGCACACAGGCGTCCCGCACAACCTGGGCGTCTCTTCCGGCACAGATGCCATCCTGCTCGCCCTCATGGCCTTGGAGGTTGGCCCCGGAGATGAGGTTCTCGTCCCTGCTTTTACCTTCTTTGCTACGGCCGGCTGCGTCACCCGCGTGGGAGCCACCCCCGTCTTCTGCGATGTCTGCCCCATCTGCTTCAACCTCGATCCTGTTCACGCCGCCACCCTCATTACGGCGAAAACGAAAGCGATCATTCCCGTCCACCTCTTTGGTCAAATGGCTGACATGGACGCCATCATGGCCCTCGCCGGCCAGCACAATCTATTCGTCATCGAAGATGCCGCCCAAGCCTTTGGGGCCACCTACAAAGGCAAACCTGCCGGCAGCATCGGCCATTTCGGCTGTTACAGCTTTTTCCCCAGTAAAAACCTTGGAGCGCTTGGGGACGCCGGTCTCCTCTCCACATACGATCCAGCCCTGGCTGAACGGGCCCGCATCCTCCGGGTCCACGGCATGGAGCCGAAATACTACCACCAAGCTGTTGGAGGAAACTTCCGCCTCGACACCCTCCAGGCGGCCTTCCTCCGGGTCAAACTCCAGCATTACGCCGCCTACACCGCTGCCCGCCTGGCCAACGCCGCCCGCTACACCACTGCCTTATCCGAACTTCCTGCCGTCCTGATAGCTGACCCACGCGATTGCAAGTGCCTCCCCCGGCAGGAAGACCGCCAATCCGCCGGAATCTCAAATTTCAAATCCCAGAGCTTCCCAGCCCTCATCCTTCCCGTCGCCTATCCCCACAACGGCCACATCTGGAATCAATACACCCTCCGCGTCCCCGGCGCAGGCCGCCGCGACGCCCTCAAAGCCCACCTTCAGTCCTCCGGCATCGGCTGTGAAATCTACTACCCTCTTAGTGTCGACCAGCAGCCCTGCTATCATTCCCTCCCTCCCCGCGCAGAACTCACGGTGGCCCACCGCCTCGCCAGCGAAGTTCTCAGTCTCCCGGTCTATCCGGAAATGAATCAGCCCCAGCAGACGAAGGTGATTTCAGCGGTCAAGGATTCAGAACTTTTACTTTAAAAAAGTGAATGGAATCACGGTCAGTAAAACATGTGGAAAAAACTAGTAAGACCGGCAGCCGCGTTTGGCCGCTTGATCAGGTCAGACCCGTCCACCCGGATGGCGGTGGCGATCAGGTGCCTTCAGGTTCTTTCCTCGCCTATCAACTCGCTCCTTCTCGTTCTTTGCATGACGGTGGAGCAGCAGGGAATTTATTATCTTTTTATGGGGCTGCTCGCCGTCCGGATCGTCTTCGAATTGGGAGCCGCTACCGCCATAGGCCAACTGACCACTCATTCCCTGCCTGAAGGACAAACCGAAATCCACCGGTCCTTCGTCGTCGCCGTAAATCGATGGATGCTCCAGGCAGCCCTGCTGATGCTGCTCCTGGCCGGCACCGGAGGGGCGGTTTTCTTATACGTTCAGGATCATGGAGACCCGGCATCCATTGTGGCCTGGCTACTCCTGGTTGGAGGATCTGCCTGCGGCTTGAGCACGGAAGGCCGCCTGTCCATTCTCTATGGCTCAGGACAGGTCCCGTTCTTTTTCAAACTCAGGCTGATCTCTGGAACGATTTTGATCGTGGGAAATTGGCTCATGCTGGCTGCTGGCTTTGGTTTATTCAGCTTTGGAGTCGCGGTGGGCGTGTCGCTGTCTGTCGGGGAATTTCTTTTATGGAGGCAACACCGGTCCCTCTATGCGCTGCGCCGTCGTGGTGATCAGACTAAGGTGGCTGAACACACCCGGTCCATCAAAAAACTGCTCTCGCGGGTTTCCTGCGTTTCATTGCCGGTTTATTTATCCGGGAACATGCAGGCGGTCATAGGACTTCATTGTCTCGGGGCTTCCTCGCTCGCCTTGATAGGATTTGTGACTTCCATTGGAACCTCGGCCATTGGCTTCTCCAGTATCCTGCTTCACACGGCCCTGCCGCAACTGACGGCCCTTGCCGCCCGCTCGGATGTCCATGGCGCGGGAAAGTTTTTCCGCAAGCGTTTTGGGATGACCTTGGTCGCTATTGCAGCCGGCGTTGCCGCAAGTGTTCTGGCTGTGGCCATCCTTTCAACGTATCCCCGTTTCGCCCAACGGCTTCCGGATTGGCGGGTTTCCCTGCTGGTTTTTGCCGGATTGTCCCTGCAGAACATCATGGGGGCTCTGGTTTTATGGCCCCGCGCCTTTTTGCTGGAGCCGTTCAGCATCATCGGCCTTGGCCAAATAGTATTGATGCCCTTGTTGATGTATTATAGCGCCCAACACTTTGGTTTACCGGGCCTGGCTGCGGCCGGGCTGGTGACTTGGGCTCTGGGAGTGCTGGGGGTTTTTCTTAAGTGGCCCCGCATCCCGCATGTCACGGGAACTCCCGGATTTGCGTGACATGGAGACAAAGCACCTCATGAAAGTTGCACTTCCAAAAAGGGGTTTTTCCCGGGCCAGCTTAATTCAGTTCAGGAGACATTTGTCCATATGATCAGCGGTTCCAATATTTCCCGGGCCTTGGGGATCCTGATCGCAGTTCCGGCTTCCCTGATCATCGCCTTCTGGGTCATGACCAATCCCACCGGTGCCATTTCCGGGCTCAGTAAATTGCTTACTATCACCATAGCTTTCATTGCTCTGGTGAATCCCAAACGCGGTCTGATTTTTATTATTCCCCAGATTTTATACACGGATGAAATAAAACGCCTCGCTGTTTATTACGGAGCGGTTTCCTACTCGACAGTTTATGAAGTGCTCCTGGGGCCTATCATTTCGATTCTCATGCTCAATGCAGGTTACCTCGCCGGAGTGGTATTCGGCCGCTATAGTCTTTCGAAAAACTGGGTCCTTGCGACCCTGCTGATTGGTGTCATTTGTGTTGCAATTGCAGGCACGACTACCGGCGGCATCGCCACCAGAGCACAAGCCGCTTTGAATATAGGACTCTACATGACTTTTATCCCGTTGATGGGGGTCCTGATCAATGATGCCCAGGAAGCCCGCCAGATGATGAAAGTCCAGCTTTGGATGGCTTTGCCATCCATTGCCTGGGGAATTCAACAATATTACAATGGGTTTTCTCCTCTCGAATACGGATATGCCCGGACAGGGCTTTCCCCTGTCCACTTTGCTCAGTTATTTGGATATGAAAAGCCCAGGCCTTTTGGATTCTTTGGTTCGGCCACCGGATATTCCTGTGTGGGAATTTATGGAGCCCTTTCTCTCTATTTTACCTTAAAAGGAGGAAAGATAAACCTGCTCTTTTTATTGGTAACGCTGGTTTACCTCATGGGTATATTTGTATACAAGGCCCGGGGCTGTACCCTCATCATCCCAATAATATTTTTTGGTGCTTGGTGCTTCAACGGAAGGATACGGACCCTTGGCTATTACGTGACAGTCGGATCGCTCCTGTTTTCCGGGATCATTTTTGCGGAAAAACTGTTGTATGTTGGCCTGAATAAAATCAACCAGGCCATTGCCGTGAACACAGACTGGGGGAGAGAAGTGTTGAATGTAAGCACTTTCAGTGACCGTCTAAAAGGTTGGATCCTGTTGGGAAAGCCCTCGACCTATTCCCCTTTTGGGAGGCTGTTCGAGAAAGGCGAAGAGGGCCGGATTGTCGGGCAAAATGATGCAGATTTCCACCACGACATTATTACTTCGATTGTGCTTGAAACGGGTGTGGTTGGACTATTGCTTACTGTAGGAATCGGTGCTTTTTTTCTTTTTAAAACCCACTCATATTTGCTGAGAATACAGAGCCCTGCCCGCCGTTGGGAGGCATCCATGTTTTTAGCCTGCGGATTTACGGTGAGCGTGATCAGTATAACAACAGGGAATATTTTCACTACCGTTCCCCTGAACTTTGCCATCTGGACGGCTTTCGGTTCATTCGCCGTCCTTTGCAAGGAGAATGAGGCACTGCTCCTCGAAGAGAAGGTGGAACCAGTCATTGTGCCCGCCACTGCCCGCTGAATCTGCCCTGAAAGCCTGACGGAATCCGCAGCCTGAAGGTTGCGGGAAAAAAACTGCAGCTTTTTTAAAATTTCAACCAAATTAAACATGAGTTATTACGAAAATTACTGGGATAGATCTGTTACGAAATGGAACTTGGGCATGATCAGCTCCGATGAGCAGTTCTTATTTTCGGAGTTTTTGAAGCCGGGCGGGAAATGCCTGGACTATGGCTGCGGACCAGCCCTCAGATACGGGAAATTTCTCCAGGACAAACAAGTAGATTACCATGGTTTTGATATTTCAAAATCTGCTGTAGAGCAGGCGGTCCATGCGGGAATCCACGTAGAGATGATGGATGAAGCAGGAAAGACCAATCTGCGGGATAATTCCATGGATGTCGCCATTTGTCTGGAGGTGCTTGAGCACTTGATGGAACCGGGTGTTGCTCTGGCTGAAATGTTGCGCTGCTTGAAGCCTGGCGCACCGGCGGTCATTTCTGTTCCAAACGCAGGACGGTGGGAAAACCGGGTAGAGTTTTTCCTGACTGGCTTTTACAGTCCGGGGGGAAGTCCGGATACTTCCCGGCGGGAACCATGGCGGGATGCCCACATCAGGTTTTATTCGGCTGCCACGTTCCAAAGAATGGCACGGGAGAGCGGATTTAACGTGGAAAAACTTATTGGGGAAAAGTTTTCCCTGGCATGGCTTCCGGTGGTTTATAGAATTCCTTTTCTCCATAAAACATTCGGTCTTTTGTCGAAGCCTTTCGGGTTTCTAGGGCGCGTGCTCCCCTCGCTCTTTTCAGGACGGATGTTCCTGATTGTCAGAAAACCAGGTCATTCATAATCAATCCCTGCGGAATTCTCCTGTGGCTTTTGGCAAATCGAAACCGGATCCTGAATACCTGATCCAAAATCCGGCCGGATGGTTCGAATGGCTGCTGGAACTGATATTCCGCCGCATCAAAAATCCGGACAGTGCCCTGATTGTTGTTCTGGATAAAACACTGCCCCCTGCCTTGAGGGCTAGTATATTCCATTACGCCGATGGGTTGCTTCTTGGGCCAAACGCTGATTTGTTCGAGGAGTGGCAGGGACCTGATGTGTTCCGGTATTCAGCCGCTGCCCAGCTGCCCGGCATTTTGCCGGAGTTTATTGAGCGCTGTAAAAGTATAAGAAAGAAAACTTTGCTTTGGATCGATCCTAATGTAATAAGGCAAAGCCCGGCGATGAAGGCACTGGTCTCCAGTGCAGACGAGTTTGTCGCCGGTCATGGTTGGCGGTTGAAGCTTTGGTGCCAGAAAACGTCGCTGGATGCTTCCCAGGCCAAAGTTTCAGGCATTTCCCAGGGGTGGCCTTTGAAGCTGGCGGTGCTGTATTTTCCGTTCCAGATAGCCAGCCGCCAATTTTTATGGTTTCTTTGCAAAGGAGACCGCCCGGCCAGCCTTGTGCACGCCAGCACTCCCGGATTTTGGAAAGCCGATATTACGACCGTCCACTTTTTGAATGCCCCGTTCTGCGTGGTGATTTGGAAACATTTTCTTAGTCTTGCAACGGTCCCCCGCTTGTTGATAGGTCTGGTTGCCTCCGTCAATGAGTATGTCTTTTACAGATTGGGACGGCCCCGCATCCTTCTCACCGTTGGAAACAGCGTTGCCACCGCTCTCGGAGAATTGGCTGGGCATTCTGCGTGCATTGAAGTCATGCCATCCTGCTATGATGATTTGGAGTTCAACCTTGTGCGCCGCGCTGCAAGCAGGATGCCGATGCGCCTTCAACTTGGAATTTCACCGGAATGGTTCGTTTTGGCTTTTGCTTCCCAGGGAGATTACCAGCGGAAGGGATTTTTGAATCTGGCAGCAGCCATGGACAAGCTTTGGAATGACGGTAAACACCATTTCCGTGTTCTTCTGCTGGGAGGCAATCCTGCCGGCATTGCCAGGCTCAAAACGATATTGGATGATACCTCGAAACACTGGAAATCGTGGCTTATCATTACTGGCTGGGTCGAATCGTTGTCTTCAGCGATGGCTGCGGCCGACGCGTTTGTATTTCCCTCGTATTATGAATCTTTCGCTGCGGTCGAAGCTGAAGCATGTGCGCTTGGTTTACCGATGGCTCTTTCAGATCATTGGGGTTCAGAGATGGTCCTTAAACCAGGTCAAAATGGAATTCTTTTACCTTTGGATGCCCAGGGAATGGCTGAAAAATTACTGGAGCTTGAGGTGTTAATCCCATTCTTGACTACGATGCTGCCGTTGGCGACACCCCTTTCTGAATTTGCCTCCCGTATGGGGGAAATTTACCGGAGATTGCTTCCTGGAAAGGAATTACTCCATCTCTAAATTCATGAATTGGAATTTGGCTCATTGCGTTGGTCCTGCGACCTACATCTGGCGCCGCATTGGCTGGCGTCTCCGCAGGATCGCAGGATGCCGGCCTGTAGTGGAACTGGCAAATGGCGTGCGGTGGCAGTTGCCTCTTCATGATCTCTTTGCCAGTGATGTTTTCGTCACCTCAGGCAACGTGGATCTAGGTTGTGAACATATCTTGCTTGCTTATTTGAGAACCTGCCGCTGCGTCGGGGATACCATTGATGTTGGTGCCCACTCTGGGTATTACAGTTTGCTTTTATCGTCGGAATCAAGTCGCGTTTACGCATTCGAGCCGGACATCAGGAACTTTGGCATGATGGATGAAATTGCTGCGTCCTGTGGACAGATTGACGTGGTCCGCGAAGCAGTAGGTGATTACTGTGGCACGGTTTCCTTTTTGCAGGCAGGAAACTCGGATGTCAGCCACATTGAGCCTGATCAGCAACAAAATCCTTCAGGGCAGGGCGTGGTGCCCATTACAACTTTGGATGTTTTTGCAGGGCAGCGGAATTTGGAGGTGACTGCCGTCAAAATTGACGTTGAGGGATTTGATATCCTGGTTTTGGAAGGGGCCAAACGATTGGCGCTCCAGCAACGGCCGGTCTTTTCCGTGGAATTTGGATTGGAAGCCGGAAGACCCAATAGCTGGGATCGGCTGGAAGCATTTCTCGCAGAGACGCGGTATGTGGTTTGGGCGGTGGACTTGAGCTTTCCATCCGGCAAACCACTGTGCCGGTTTGCCCTTCGTTCCATCAGTGACCTGAAATCGGTTTGGACTAAAATGCTTTTTGTTGTTCCTGCTGAGGATACCTTTTTTGCGCAGTTTGCAGCCAAATTTCCTTCCTGGGGTTCGGAGCGGCTGGGCGCGATGAAAGTCGAGGATTGGATCCCTTCATAGACTTATTCTGACATGCTATGTTAAAAAAGCTTTCATACAAGATCAGGTCCTTGGGAATACTCAGGCGGTTTGACAATTTTTTTCAATTACTGGTGGCTCACGCCTTTTATCCGAAAGGATTGATCACCTACGTCTGGAAGGGACGGAGCCTGATTGTAGACGGACGCCGGCAGGAAACTGCGGGAGGAATCCATCCCGTTCTCATCCTGGGGGAATATAATCAGTTTCTTGATCTTTTGAAGGCTGATTCGGTGAAGCAGGTGCTCGATCTCGGTGCGAATGTGGGCAGTTTCACAGTCTTGATTGCGGAACGGTTTTCCACGCTGGAGCAGCTTGTTCTGGTCGAAGGTGACTCTTCGGTATTGCCCAGACTATATTATAATGCCCATAGCGCACTTCCGGGCAAGGTTGACATTATTCATGGTGCCGCATGCGGGAAGGATGGCGAAGTCACCTTTCATCAGAATCCCACCAGCGTAGGCTCGGGCATTGAAAATTTTGCGGGAGGTCAAGGAGTTGCTGAAACCGTTAAATCGTATAGTCTCGCATCCTTGATCGACGAAAAATTTCCCGATGGATTGATCGATATATGCAAAATGGATATCGAGGGAAGTGAATATGAAGCTATCGCGTCGCTCCGGTGCGGCCAATTGCAAAAAATCAGACTCCTTATTATTGAGATGCACGCTGGTGAAGAAGAGGACCTGAAGCTCATTGATGGCATCGTCCGCAATGGATTCGTTCACCATGCCAGCGGGATTGGCGGCAACCATCGGACGCATGGTTTTTTGAATCAGAACGGACACTGATGATATCAGGCCCCGTTCAATATTTCAATATTAATTGTCGTGAAAATCGGACTGTCCTTATTGTGTGAGAATCCAAAACGCCGGACCGGCCTGACGTCACTGTTTCTCTCCTTCGTCACCCATGCCTTGGAGTTGGCACCCGACCTTTCGTTTCTGATCTTCTGTGCGGAGGGGCAATCGCTGGGCCTTGATTCCGATCGAGTCCAGGAAGACTCCCGGTTCGCAGGAAATGACCGGATGGGTCTCCGTTTGTTGGCGGAGCATTTTAAAATTGGTCCAGCAGCCTGCAAGGCCGGATGCGATGTCCTGATCACGACTGGCCTGACGCCTCTTCGTGCGGGTCTTCCGGTGGTGATGCAGCTGTTCACCCTGCATCACCTGACGCGGACGAACCGGATGTCGCCGCTGCGGTCGATGTATCGGAAATGGGCCACCCTTCATGGCATGCGCAAAGCAGCTTTAATTATAACTAATACGCAATTTGCCTGCCGCCAAATCCTATCGGTCAATCCCGGAGTGGCTGGCAAACTGCTGCAGAGCTACGAAGGAATTGATCACAGCCGGTTTTTCCCCGCTGATCCGGCGTCGGGTCCGGAACTTGAGAGTTTGAAGGAAAAGTTCGGGATTCCGGAAAAGTATTTTTTTTGGTGCTCCAACTTTTATCCATACAAGCAGGCGGAACTGCTCATGGAGGCATGGTGCGATTTACCAGAGGCGATGCGGACGCAGGCACCGCTGGTGATGGTGGGTGGCGGAGGTTGGGGAGATTCCAAGGAGGAAACCCTCGCAATCGCACAACGCCGGGGCGCTGCGGATACGGTAAAAATGCTGGATTGGGTGAGTGATAGCGATGTCCCGGTGCTCTTCCGCCACGCGTCGGTTTTCGTTCATCCCAGCCGGGAGGAAACCTTTGGACGCAGCGTGTTGGAGGCGATGGCGAGTGGCGTTCCGTGCGTGGTCCAGGACATTCCCGTGATGCCTGAAGTTACGGGGGGGCATGCTATAAGCATCCAATATTCCGACAGGGCGGCCGCTTCCGCAGCTCTGAAGCATGCCATGACTGATGTGGACTGGCGGCAAGGTGTCATAAAAGCCGGATTGCAGAAAGCCGGCAGTTTCAGCTTCCGCAGGCTGTCAGCAGAGCGGTTACGCGCTATTTATCTAGCTGCCGGTAAGGAACCTCCGCCCGCTTGTTTGGAGTTTCCCTTGACCTATGGGGAAAGCATTCCGGTGCCTGGTTTAGCAAAACATTAGAGGCGCAGATACCGTCTGGTTTCAACAAAAGCAAATTATGATTGATTGCAATGCAGTTAGGTTTCTGCTGGGATGCAGAAGATCGGGAGTGAATTTCAGTTCCTGTATCACGCTGGGGAGCCAGGAACTGAGCTTCAGTGAAGCTGGTTTGGCGGAAGCCTCCCAATTGAGCCGGAATGAGAAAGTGCCTGTCCCGGACTTAAAAACGAGCAGGGATTTATTCACATTTCTGGGTGCGGAAACGTTCAATGAAATGGATTTTTCGGACTATGAGGGAGCAGATGTGTTGCACGATCTGAACAGTCCAGTTGGAGATCAATTATCCGAAAAATACAGCGTGGTATATGATGGCGGCTCCCTGGAACATATTTTCAATATTTCCGAAGCTTTACGAAGCAGCATGCGGATGGTGAAGCTCGGTGGACACCTCATTATGCAAAACCCCTCCAACAATTGGTTCGGACACGGGTTTTATCAGTTGAGCCCGGAATTTTACTTCAGGGCTCTGGCTGAGGAAAATGGTTTTCAAATTGTCCGTATTGTCATCCACGACAACACCGGTTTGTGGTATGAAATCAAGGATCCGAACGAGGTGCGCCAGCGGACGGAGTTGATCGGGGTGGATCGCTTATTTACCCTCGTCTGCGCCCGGCGGATTGCCATTAAGCCAATCTTTGAATCATGGCCGGCACAAAGTGACTATTCCGACCTTTGGAATAAAGGAGACCGCAGGATAGAATCCAGGAATATTTTTAGAAAGCTGGTGGCCAGGATGAAACAGCATACCCCCCCTGCTTTTCTTAGATTCGTCCGTCGTCACTTTGGATACTTTTATCGTGCATATTCCCTCAGCAACAAAAAAATATTCACCAAAGTTAAGGATTTTTAACCGGCCGGAATTTATTGATTGACGAAAAGTTGGAAGAAATAGTTTTAAATTTCACATTATGAAAAATTCGGGTAAATACATAGTGGTAGGAGGAGCTGGCTTTATTGGAGGTCACCTTACGCGGCATTTGGTTCAAAACACGGAGGCGGAAGTCACGGTTTTCGACAATTTCACGTCTGGGACACGATGGCGTTTGGATGAAGTGGAGAATCATCCGCGACTAAAGGTCATTGAGGGCGATGTGAAGGATTTGCCTGCCCTGAGAGCAGCCATGCAGGGGCAGGACTGTGTTTATCACTTCGCCGCCAATCCTGATATCGCGAAAGCGATGACCCAGCCGGATATAGATTTTTGGGAGGGAACCTACTTGATTCAGAATTTGATCGAGGCGATGCGGCTGGAGGGAGTGACCAGATTGATTTATGCCTCCGGGAGCGGCGTTTATGGCGATACGGGGGAAACGCCGGTGCATGAGAATTATGCTCCGCTGCTTCCCATTTCCACGTATGGGGCGAGCAAATTGGCCTGTGAAGCTTTGATCTGCTCCTATTGCCACATGTTCGGGTTGAATGCGTCGGCCTTCCGTTTTGCCAATGTAGTGGGACCACGCCAAACCCATGGGGTGGCCTATGATTTCATCCGGCGCTTGATCCTGGCTCCTAAAACGCTGCAAATTCTCGGTGATGGCACCCAGAGCAAATCCTATATCCATGTTGAGGACGTCATCGCAGCGATGCGTTTGATTGAGCAGCGGGGTCAGTCCGGGTTCGACTTCTTCAATGCTGCGACGGAAGATTATGTGACAGTTCGCGAAATTGCCGACATGATCACCAAACGGCTTGGTTTGACGGATGTTGAGTATGAATTTACGGGGGGCAAACGCGGATGGAAGGGGGATGTGCCGATCGTCCGCTTCAATGCCGATAAGATCCGGGCGCTGGGCTGGGCGAACCGGATGTCGGCGGCGGAAGCGCTGCTCGACTCGGTGGACTCCATGATCGCGGACGCCAAGGGTGGCAAGTTCAACTAAATTCCATTACTGACGATTCTTGTTCATGAAAAAAGTATTTATCACAGGAGCTGGTGGATTTATTGGAAGCAATTTGACGGACCGCCTATTGTCGGAGGGGGTTCAGGTGGTGGGCTGGGACAATTTTTCCAGCGGTCAGGAACGGTTTCTGGACGGGGCGCTGCACCACCCCTCCTTTGAATTGGTGCGTGGGGACAATCTGGACGAAGCGGGGCTGACAGCTGCCATGGCTGGTTGTGACACCGTGTTCCATTTTGCCGCCAATGCGGACGTGCGCTTTGGTCTGAATCACCCGCGGCGGGATTTGGAACAGAATACCGTTGCCACCTTCAACGTGCTGGAGGCCATGCGCTGGAATGGCATCAAGCGCATTGGATTCAGTTCCACCGGCAGTGTTTATGGGGAATGCCAAGTGATTCCCACCCCGGAAGATGCGCCCTTTCCCATTCAGACCTCGCTCTACGCGGCGTCCAAAGTGGCGGGGGAGGCCCTGATCCACAGCTATTGTGAAGGATTCGGGTTTGAGGGTTACATTTTCCGCTTCGTTTCCATTTTGGGTGAGCGCTACACGCATGGGCATATCTTCGATTTTTACAAACAGCTCATGGAGCATCCGGACTATTTGAAGGTGCTGGGGGATGGTTCCCAGAGGAAAAGTTTTCTCTACATCGGGGATTGTCTGAATGCGATGCTCGGGGTGGTGCGTCAGGGCACGGCACAGCAGGCAAAACATGGGGTGGAAACTTACAACCTCGGGTGCGATGCTTTTGTTCAGGTGAATGACTCCATCGCCATTATTTGCAAAACGCTGGGTTTGATGCCACGGCTTGAATACGCCGGCGGCGAAAAGGGATGGATCGGCGATAATCCTTTCATCTACCTGGATACTCAAAAAATCCGAGGCACCGGCTGGGAGACCCAGCAGACAATTGAACAAGGAATTGAGCGCACCATCACCTGGCTGCGGGACAACCAGTGGGTTTACGAAGCCCGGCTATAGCCAGAGCTACCTTTTGTTATGAAAATTACCGTTTTGGGCCTTTGGCATTTGGGCAGCGTGACTGCGGCCTGCTGTGCCCGGCATTTTCAGGTGGTGGGCCTGGATGCCAATCAGGGGATCATCAACGGGCTGAGCCGTGGCAAGGCCCCGCTGTTCGAACCTGGTTTGGACGGGCTGCTGGCGGAAGGATTGCAGAAAGGGTCCCTATCCTTCACCACGGATCCCGCGCTGGCTTGCCGGGAGGCAGAGGTATTGTGGGTCTGCGGGGATACGCCTGTCAATGAGGAGGATATCTCCGATGTAGAGGCCGTGTTGGGACCCGTCAGGGCGGCTTTGGCGCATCTTGCCGCCGGGACCCTCGTCCTGATTTCATCGCAGTTGCCCGTGGGAACCTGCGCCGCGCTGGAGAAGGAGTTTCCAGCTTTCGAATTCGCTTCCTGCCCGGAGAATCTGAGGCTGGGGGGCGCCATTAAAGTCTTCACGGAAGCCGACCGGTTTGTCCTGGGCATCCGCTCTGAAAAACCCCGGACCTTGCTGGAGGAATTGTTCGCCCCGTTCACGGAAAAGCTCATTTTCATGCGGACTGAGTCGGCAGAAATGGTGAAGCACGCTTTGAATTCGTTTTTGGCGGTCAGTATCACTTTTATCAATGAAATTGCCAGAGTCTGCGAGTGGGTCGGGGCGGATGCGAAAGAGGTTTCAGCCGGACTCAAATCCGATATCCGGATTGGGGCCAAAGCCTATCTTGGGCCGGGTGGTCCCTTTGCGGGAGGCACTCTGGCGCGTGATGTGGTGACGTTGACGGGTCTGGCTGAAGCCAGGGGAGGATCCCTTGAGGTGATTCCGGCGATCAAGCGCAGCAATGACGGACACCGGCTCTGGGCCCTGCAACGTCTCCAGTCGTATTTTGGAACGCTGTCCGGACGAAGGGTCGCTTTGATCGGACTGACCTACAAGGCGGGGACGGATACGTTGAGGCGCAGCGCTGCCGTCGAGTTGGGTCAGGCTCTCCTCCTGGCCGGATGCCGGCTTCAATCCTATGATCCCGTGGTCAAGGAATTGCCTGCCGGACTGGCTGGGCTGGGCTTGTGTGATTCCATGGAACAGGCGCTGGCTGGAGTGGAGGTGGTTGTGGTTTCCACCGAATGGCCGGAGTTTCTGGAGGCGGATTGGGAAGCGCTTTTAAAAACCATGCGGACGCCGGTGGTGGTGGATGCGAACCGGTTTTTGGAGTGGAAACTGGGTGGGATTGCTGAAGTCAAATTACTCTCTGTAGGACGACTATGAAATTGAAAGGGCGCAACGCCATCATTACCGGAGCCACCCAGGGACTGGGACGTGCGATTCTTGAAGCCTATCTGAAAGAAGGGGCGAATGTGGTGTTTTGTGCGCGCCAGGAAGCGGATGTGATGCGGACGGTGGAGGAATTGAAACCGTCCCTGCACACCGGCCAAACCTTGACCGGTCTCCGGGCGGATGTGAGTTGTGAAACCGATTGGGACCGGTTGTTTGAAGCCGCCGCTGCGATGGGAGATCTTCACGCGGTGGTGAGCAATGCGGGGATCTATGGTCCGATCGGCCCGATTGAGGAGGTCGACTTTGCCGCATGGAAACAGACCTTTGACGTCAATGTTTTTGGTATTGTGATGGCGGCGAGGCGGGCTTTGCCGGGGATGAAAAAGCGGGGCTATGGGAAGCTGATTCAAATTTCAGGGGCGGGGGCGGCCCCCATTCCGAACTGTAGTGCCTATACCATCACCAAAATGGCAGTAACCCGATTGACCGAGGCCATGGCTGAGGAGTTAAGGCCGTTTGGCATTGATTCCAATGCCATCGCGCCAGGGCCTCTGAACACCCGTCTGATCCGGGACGTGCTGGAAGCGGGCCCGGAGCGGGCAGGGGCGGGTTTTTATGCGAAGAATCTGCAATGGTCGCAGGGTGGCGGGGTTTCTCCGGAATTGGGGGCAAAGGTAGCCGTTTATCTGGCGTCCGCTGAAAGCGACGGCATCACTGGCAAGCTGATCGCAGCGCAGTGGGACCCATGGCCGGAATTCCAGGCGCACAAGGAAGAGCTGGCTGGTGATATTTACACGTTCCGGCGCATTGTTCCCAAGGACCGGGGGCAGAACTGGGGAGATTGATTTTTATGAATTACGCGATTATTGGCTGCGGCTTGATTGGAAAAAAAAGACTGGCAGCGCTCCCGGCGGGCTCCACTCTGGCGGTGGCCTGTGATGTGAATCCCGCGAGGGCGGAGGATTTGGTGAAAATGGCGGGCACGGGCCGTGCCGAGGTGGATTTTCTCAAGGCGGTGGCTGATCCTGCGGTGGATGCCGTGGTGGTGGCTACCCTGAATGCGACCCTCGCTCCGATTTCAGCCGCAGCCATCCGGGCCGGGAAGCATGTCATCGTGGAAAAGCCCGGAGCGATTACCGTGGCCGAAATTGATGAACTGCAGGCCCTGGCAGCCCAACACCGGGTGCAGGTCCGGGTGGGGTTCAATCACCGTTTTCATCCAGCCCTGCAAAAGGCCCGGGAATTGTTCACCTCCGGGGCCCTCGGTGAATTGATGTTTGTCAGAGCCCGCTATGGTCACGGGGCCCGTGTGGGATATCATAAAGAATGGCGGTCCGATCCAGCGCTCTCCGGAGGCGGCGAGCTGATGGATCAGGGGGTTCACCTGATTGATTTGGCCGGTTGGTTTCTGGGGGATTTTGCTCAAATTGAAGGCCATGCCTCCACCCTGTTCTGGGACATGCCAGTGGACGACAATGCCTTCCTGAGCCTTCGGACGGCCATGGGGCAAACCGCCTGGCTGCACGTCAGTTGCACGGAGTGGAAAAACCTTTTTTCGTTCGAAATCTACGGCCGGGACGCGAAGTTGCACATCGAAGGGCTGGGGGGCAGCTACGGCGTGGAAAAGCTTTATTTTTACAAGATGTTGCCGCAAATGGGGCCGCCGGAAACCACGATCTGGGAATACCCGCGGGGCGATGAATCGTGGAAATTGGAAATGCTGGCTTTTGAGCAGGACATTGGTCTGCAGAGGACCCCAGAGCCCGGATTACGGGAAGCCAGAACCGCGTTGGAGGTGGTCTCCAAAGTGTATGCCATCAGTGGCTATTAAATTTCGAACTCCAGCACCCGCATGATTATTACACGCTCACCTTTACGGATCAGCCTTGGCGGCGGCGGCACGGATTTGCCGTCGTATTATGAACAACATACCGGGTTTCTGATTGCCGCCGCGATCGACCGCTATGTTTATATCACCCTGCACGATACCTTTGTTGATGATCTGATTGTCAAGTATTCCAAGCTGGAACGGGTGGCAGAGGCCAAGGATTTGGAGCACCCGATCATCCGGGAGGCGATGGACCTGCTCGGCATCAGCGGACGGTCCCTGGAACTGACTTCCATGGCGGACATTCCCGCCGGAACGGGTCTGGGTTCGTCAGGAAGTTTCACCACGGGCCTGCTGCGGGCCTTGCATGCCTGGAAGAAAAATTTGATTCATCCCGCCGATCTAGCGGCGCAGGCTTGTGAGATTGAGTTGGACCGCCTGCATGAACCGATTGGAAAGCAGGACCAATACATCGCCGCCTACGGAGGCATCACTTGTTTCAATTTCCTGCCCGGAGGCAAGGTGGAGGCCTGGCCCTTGAAGCTGTCCGAAGAGACCCTTTTTGATCTGGAGGATAATCTGCTGCTCTTCTTCACCGGCTATTCGCGTTCCGCCTCCGCCATCTTGAAGGAGCAGGACAGCAGGAGCAAGGCGGCCGATACTTCGATGACCGAGAATCTGCACTTTGTCAAAGACCTCGGCTTCCAGAGCCAACGGGCGTTGGAAGGCGGCAATCTGCCGGAATTCGGCAGGCTGATGGATGTCCACTGGCAGCGGAAAAAGGAACGTTCCGGGGGAATGAGCAATCCGAAGATCAATGAATGGTATGACCTGGCCTTGGCAAATGGGGCTCACGGAGGAAAATTGATTGGAGCAGGCGGGGGAGGATTCCTGATGTTCTACGCGCACGACAAGTCGAAACTGCGTCATGTGATGCGGAATGCCGGGCTGAAGGAGGTCCGGTTCCGTTTTGATTTTGAGGGCACCAAACTCCTGAATTCCTAGCGCCATGTCTGATTTTCCGGTAGCCATCCTGGCAGGAGGCCTCGCCACGCGCCTGCGGCCTTTGACGGAGACCATCCCCAAGTCATTGATTGAGGTGGCGGGGCGTCCGTTTTTGGCGACGCAATTGGAGCAGCTGGCGGCGCAGGGATTGCGCCGGGTGGTGCTTTGCGTGGGTTATCTTGGGGAGATGATCGTGGAGGAATTCGGCGACGGCTCGGCGTTCGGGGTGGAGTTGCAGTATTCCTTTGATGGGCCGGTGCTGCTGGGCACAGGCGGGGCCTTGCGCCGGGCGCTGCCGATGCTGGGAGAGACCTTTTATACCCTCTACGGGGATTCCTATCTTCCGGTGGATTTCCGGCAGGTCGGACAGGCTTTTTTGGATCAGGGCAAGGCTGGCATTATGACCGTGTTCCGGAACGAGGGGCTTTATGACACCAGCAATGTCGAGTTTGCGGATGGCCAGATCCTGAACTACAGCAAAACGGCCCTGACGCCGGAAATGCACCACATCGATTATGGATTGAGCCTGTTCCACGCCAATGCTTTTTCAGGATATGGTCAGGACGAAAAAATTGATTTGGCGGACATCATGGGCCGGCTGCTTTCGGAGGGGCAATTGGCTGGTTATGAAGTACTTGAGCGGTTTTATGAAATCGGCTCGCACTCCGGCCTGGCCGAGCTGGAAGCCCTGCTGGCGCGCGGGTGACAAAAAAGAAGCGCAGGCCCCGATCGAAAACGATTGCCAAATCGGCCCATCCCATTCACTACGATATTATCCCAACCCTAAAATAACATGTCTTTTGCAGCACAATTTCTGAAGGAAGCCGGTGAGATCGCGGCCCGAATCGATACTTCCCGGGTGGAGGAACTGGCGAAGGCTCTGGCGGAAGTCCGCGAAGCGGGGGGCCGGGTCTTTTTCCTTGGAGTGGGAGGGAGCGCGGGCAATGCCTCCCATGCCGTCAATGATTTCCGGAAGATTGCCAAAATCGAATGTTATGCTCCGACCGACAATGTTTCCGAACTGACCGCCCGCACCAATGACGAGGGCTGGTCCACGGTCTTTGTCGAATGGCTGCGCACCAGCAAGCTGCGGGCGGAAGACGCGCTGTTTATTCTTTCGGTGGGAGGCGGCGACAAGGAGCGCAACATCAGCGCCAACCTGATTTCGGCCATTGACCTGGCCAGGGAGCGTGGTGCCAAGGTTCTGGGCATTGTCGGCAAAAGCGAAGGCTACACGGCCAAAAATGGTCTGACGGTGGTGATTCCCATTGTGAACGATGCCCACATCACCCCGCATTCCGAGGCTTTCCAAGCGGTGGTTTGGCATTGCCTGGTGTCCCATCCGCTGGTCAAGGCAGCCCAGACCAAGTGGGAATCCTCCAAATAACCTTCGATGGCTGTTCCTGCTTTGCGGAGATGTCTGTTCCTGGACCGCGACGGGGTGGTGAATGCAAGTGTGGTCCGTTCAGGGAAGCCTTATCCGCCGGCTGACTGGACAGAGGTGCAATACGTCCCTGGGATCCATGAGCTTTGTGCCAGAGCACGCGCGGCCGGTTGGCTGGTGATTGTCGCGACCAACCAGCCGGACGTGGGCCGGGGGACCACCCGGCAGGAAACGGTGGAGGAAATTCATGCCAGGATGCTCGTGGAACTTGCACTGGATGATGTCGAAGTTTCCTATGATCCCGGGCAGGGTGTGCCATCGGATTTCCGGAAGCCCGCTCCTGGCATGTTGCTCCGGGCGGCGGACAAACATGGGATTGATCTGAAAAACAGTTTCATGATCGGAGACCGCTGGCGGGATGTTTCCTGTGGACATGCCGCCGGCTGCCGGACGATTTTTATCGACTACTCCTATGATGAGGCCCTGCGCGAACTGCCGGATTTCACGGTAAAAAGCCTTGAGGAGGCTGCGGTCATTCTCGGCCCAATTTTTTATTCCCCACCACAACCTTCCACCCACTGATCCTATGCCGAAATCCATTCACGAACTGAGCGTCGAAATTTATGCTGATGGAGCTGACAAAGCTTCCCTTCTCGAAATCTACCGCGATCCCCTGGTGAAAGGGCTGACCACCAATCCCACGCTGATGAAAGTCGCCGGGATCAGTGATTATGAAGCCTTTGCCCGGGAGGTGCTGGCGGAAGTCACCGCCAAGCCGATCTCCTTCGAGGTCTTCTCGGATGAATTTGATGAAATGCGCCGCCAGGCCCTCAAAATCAAAGCCTGGCAGGACAATGTCTTTGTCAAAATCCCGATTACCAACAGCCGGGGGGAGTCCTGCCTGCCTTTGATCAAGGAACTTTCTGCGGAAGGGGTCCAATTGAACATCACTGCCCTGCTGACTCTGGCCCAGGTGGAAGGTGTGGCGGAGGCGCTGGATGCTGGCACGGCAGCGGTGGTTTCGGTGTTTGCCGGCCGGATTGCAGACACCGGCGTGGACCCAGTGCCGCTGATGCGTGCCTCCCGCGACCTGCTGAAGGATAAGCCGGAAGCCAAGCTGCTCTGGGCGAGTGTCCGGGAAATTCTCAATATCCTGCAGGCCGATGAAAGCGGCACCCAGATTGTTACCGTGCCGCACCCGATTTTGCGCAAGGCTCTGAAAATGTGGGGCCAGGACCTGACGGAGCTTTCGTTGGACACCGTGAAGATGTTTGCCAACGATGCTGCAGCGGCCGGTTATCAACTCTAGGTTGGAAGGGCGCGTTCCGGCGTCCTGGGATGAGGTCACCTTTCAAATCAAGCACCCTTGCTCCTGACGCTCAGCCGGTGGCTGCGGAAAGCCGCAGCGGTGGCAGGCCGCCGCCTGAAAGACTATCAGGGGCGGACCCTGGACCGCGCTTTTGTGTTCCCGTGGCGGGGGCGGATTCTGTTGTTGGGTTTATCCCCGCAGAGCCACCTCCGTCCGGTCGGAGTGCCCCAAAAGCGCCTGACCTACTGGGTGCAGGCCTTGTGTTGGGAACAGGCGGAAGCGCCGGATTTTCCGCGCAATGGACGTCAGCCTGAGAGGCCGCCGGCCTCCAAGGTTTGCCATGTGATCATCACCCACCTTGATGCGGCCAGAAACGGCCGCATGGTGGCGGAATGGAAACGCCTTGATCCTGAGGCGCTGATTCTCCTCGCCCATGGTGGAAGCCGTGAGGATTTTGAATCCCTGCCTCAGGGCGTGGATGCATTTTACGTGGAGGATCCTGCGTTGCGCACCCGGGATCATGCCCGGGAAAAACAGGAGTATCTGGGCGTCATCAAGGCGGCTGCCACCTATCTAAGGGATTTTCCGGACATTTCGCATATTCATCTGCTGGAATATGATGTCGTGCCCATGGTCTCCGGACTGGGGCAAAAACTGGTGGCTTGCCTTATCACAGAGGATGCTGATCTATGCGGCAGTGGCATGTATGATCTGACCGGGACGGTGCATCCCCATCTGCTGAGCCAGGCCGATGACCAGGCCATTGGGGCCTTTTTGAGAAATCTCAGCTGCCGGGAGGACAAGGGCCGGGTGTTGACGATGCTGGGCTGCACCAGTATTTGGACCAGGGCTTGTTTTGAGTCCATCGCCCGGCTGGAGCCTCCCGGGAGGATTTACCTCGAAATCGCTTCGCCGACCTTAGCCCATCATTTGGGATGGAGAGTTAGGCCATTACCGGAAGCACAAAACCGTTCGTTGACCTTTTACGGGGATCTCGGGGATCAGGCGGATGCCCTGGCCAACCAAGGGGCGTGGATGATTCACCCCAGTAAAAAGCGATGGTAGAGACCCAGACATCCAATCCGGGGATCCCAGCCAAGCCCCGCCTGCTGCTTTGTGGTCACACCTATGGCGTCTGGGTGAACCGGGCCAAGGCGGTGGCTTTGAGCGAGTGGTTTGAGGTGCTGGTTTGTGCGCCGGATTTTGAGGGAGTGCTGGTCTTCGGGCGCGATGGAAGTCTTCAGGACCGGGATGGGATTTCGCCCCACTATCAATACCGCAGGTTGCGCCGCTGGCCCCGGAATACAGGGTTTCTCCGCAGTGTTCTGCGTGGATTCGCCAGGGAATTCCAAGCCTGGCAGCCGGAGTATGTGTTGTGTGAGGCGGAACCCTGGTCTTTGCTCCGCTGGCAAACCTGGTGGTTGGCCCGCAGGCAGGGCAGGCGCCCGGTCTTTGTGGAATTCACCTGGGAAAATCTGCCGCGTCCTGGTTTGAAAGGCGCCGTGCTGCGTTTCATTTACCGGATCACGGCGCAGACCACGGACGGGGTGGTGGTGGGCAATTCAGGTGCGGAGCGGCTCATGCAGTCGGCGGGCCTGAGTCCCGGCCGGATCCTGCGCACCGGCCAATTGGGAGCGGATCCTCTGGAGCACCCGACCTCGTCGTCTGAGGAAAAAGCAGGATGGCGCCAGCGTCACGGCTTCAGCGGGGAAGCATTTGTCATCGGGTTTTGTGGGAGGCTGATTGATCAGAAAGGCGTGCTGGATCTGTGGGAGGCGGTGTCCCGTCTGCGTGAAAAGTTTCCCCAGGCCGAACTGGCGCTGCTAGGTTCCGGGGAACTGGAAGGCGTGCTGCGGGAACGGTTTGGGAGTGAAACCTGGTGCCGCATTCTCCCGCCGGTCGGGCATGAACAGGTGCCGGCGGAGATTGGATGTTTTGATCTGATGGTATTGCCCAGCAAACCGCAGCTGGACCCGGCCAAGGGAGATATTTGGGAAGAACAGTTTGGACACGTCCTGCTGGAAGCGATGCTCTGCCGGGTGCCGGTGCTGGGCAGTTCCTGTGGAGCGATTCCGGAAGTATTGGAAAATCCGGAGGTCATCTTCCCGGCGGGAGAGGTGGACGCCCTGAGGGCCTTGATCGAACGGTGGTTGAAGGATGTTCCGGGCCTGCAGCAGCTGGCCGCCGCCCAGCAGGCGCATACCGCAGACGTTTGGTCACACGGGGCCCTGGCGGAACGGTATGCCCGCTTTATGTTTTCCCTGCCCTCCGCGAGGACTGCACGTCCATCCCTCACCTCGTAATCCCCAAGCTGTGAACTACCGAGATCTCCTTTATTCCGATTATTCCACCCATTTTAACCGGGAGGAGCGTCCGGATGATGCTCTGGCCTTTGCCATTTTTGACAGCATTTACCCGCCGGTGCCGCCTGGCGTTTTGCCAGTGCTGGATCTTGCGTCCGGGAAGGGGTCATGGCTCCGGTGGATGAAATCCAAAGGCTTTACCAATCTGTCCGGCGTGGACTTGAGCGTCTATGACCTTGAGCAGACCCGGATTCCCGGGGCCACCCTGCACCGGGAGGATTTGTTCGGTTTTCTGAACCGCACGGAAAACACCTATGCCTTGATCCATGCCAAGGATGTGATTGAGCATATGACCAAGAATGAGGTCGTGGAGTTTCTGACCGCGTGTCTGAAGCGTCTGGTGCCGGGCGGTCAACTCTGGATCAGCACCTTCAATGCCTTGGCTCCCATGGCCAGCCAGACCTGGTTTGCTGATTTTACCCATGAGACCTCCTTCGCCCCTGACAGTATGCGTCAGGTCATGCATGCGTGTGGTTTTCCTGAAGTGGAGGTGCGCTGCGTCCATCCGGTTCCTCCCACCTTGAAAGGAAAAATCCGGCGGGCTCTGCTGGCGCCGGTTTCTGCAGGGGCGGCCTTTATCGCAAAACTCCGCTATGGCGGCCAAGGGGATTTCAGCTGTGCCCCCACCTTGCTGGCCATGGCCACCAAGGCGAAAGTTTAATTTTATTCCAGCTATGGCCATGGACATTCCCGGATCGGAGATTCTTTTGGCGGCTCCGCTCGTGGCGGAGCAGTTCATGAGCATGGACCTGTATGCGGATGATCTTACGGCTGCCTTTTCGCGGCTGGGAGGAGCTCCCAGTTGCGCCCGGCTGATGCCGGCGGTGCCGGACCGTCTTTCGAAAATCCGGCGGATTTGGACCCGCTCCCACACGTATCCGGCATTGGTCCGCAAAGCTGCGGCGGCCAATCCTGGCCTGCTCCACGTGCTGGATCACAGTTATGCCCACCTGTGCCGCAACCATCCGCGGGCGGTGGCCACCTGTCACGACATCGCGGAATACCGGGTTTCCCAACTCACGGGCCGGCAATTCCGCCATTGGCGGTGGAGGGTGGAAGGACTCCGGGAGGCCCAGCATATCATTGCGATTTCAAGCAATACCAAAACCGATTTGATGGAGCTGCTGGGAATTCAAGGTGAGAACATTTCCGTGGTTCACTATGGAGTGGACCCGGTTTTTTGCCCCGGAAATCCCGCCTTGGACCGGAAGGCCTTTCCCCGGCTGGCGGGGCCGGAATTGAAGATTCTCCATGTGGGCAGCAACATCCTGCGGAAAAACATCCCTGTCCTGATCGAAGCATTGAGTCAATTGAAACAGGCGGGCCTTCCCTTTTCCTTGGTGAAGGTAGGCCATCAATTCCCGCCTGAGCAGGCGGCGCAGATCAAGGCGGCCGGCCTGGAGGGGAATGTCATCCACCTGGGCCTGCGCCCCACCCCGGAGTTGGTGGCGATTTACCGGTTATGTGATGTGTTTGTATTGCCTTCGACCTACGAAGGTTTTGGCCGCCCCATCCTGGAGGCGCAGGCCTGCGGCACATCGGTGATCCTTTCCGACAGCAGTTGCCTTGCCGAGGTGGGACAGGATGCGGCGCTCTATTTCCCGGCGGCGGATCCTGCCCAACTGGCCGCCCGCCTGTTACAACTGTCAGATGCTGCTGAACGCCAGTCCTGGACAGCCAAAGGCATCGCCAATGCCGCAGGATTCACTTGGGAAGCCCATGCCCGGGGGGTGCGCGCCGTTTACGCATCGGTTTTGGCAGCGCAGCATTGACCCCCTCTTGAATTTACCTACAACCTACCCTGAAATATGAAAATCGTCGTCACCGGAGCAGCAGGATTCATCGGCACCAATATGGTGCGCCGTTTGATCAAGGAAGGCATTGAAGTCGTGGCGGTGGATTCACTGGCCCGGAACGGCACGACGAAGAATCTGGAATCCCTCCGCCGTGATTTCCCTGCGCTGAAGTTTGAGCAAAAAGAAATCGAGGACATGCCCGCCGTGATCCACCGGGAGCGTCCGGATCTGGTGTTTCACTTTGCGGCTCAAGTGGCCGTGACCAGCAGTGTCGTCAGTCCGGCCCGGGATTTTAAAATCAATGCGGAGGGATCTTTCGGCGTGGTGATTGCCGCTGCGGAAGTTGGAGCGCCAGTCATTTATACCTCCACCAACAAGGTCTATGGGGACAACGTGAACCGCGTGCCGATTACCGAAACCGAATCGCGTTATGACTTCGGCGGCGAATTCTTCAAAGACGGATTGCCGGAAGGGTTTTCCATTGATGCCGCCCACCACACTCCCTATGGAATTTCAAAATTGATCGGCGAGATGTATGTCCGGGAATATGGCGGTATCGCGAACCGTTGTTCCTGCATGTATGGGCCGTATCAATTTGGGGTGGTGGATCAGGGTTGGATGTCCCATATCGCCACCAACAAGTTGAGCGGCCGCCCGACCATTATCTACGGGGATGGCAAGCAGGTCCGGGATGCCCTTCACGTGGAGGATGTGATGGATCTTTTCCTAAGTCAGATGCGGGCCATCACCGGCAAGGATGCGGCGCAATACCGTGGGGAAGTTTACAATGTAGGGGGAGGCTATGGAAATACGGTCTCATTGCTTGAGTTGTGTCGGCGTTGGGAGATCACTCCTCAATTTGGCGACTGGCGCCCGGCCGATCAAAAGGTGTTTTACTGCAATATTTCGAAGGCAGAAACAGCCTTTGGCTGGAAGCCCAAGGTCGGACTGGATCAAGGCTTGACGGAACTTTACGCATGGACGGAAAAGAGTCTTGGGCTTGGCTGAAGAGTCGCAGTTTGCAGGGGATAGTTTACGGGGACGGACCAGCTTTCTGATCCGTCCTGTTTTTTGCAACCCAAGCCGGACGGTAAAAGCAAAGCCCTGGGACGGGCCGATTTTTTTTCATTTTCCTATGGTGCCAGCCTCCCCTCTCGGGAAGTTTGCACCTTTCTTTTTGCCCTCATGTCCACTCCCATCACCTGGCCCCGTTTTTCTGAATCGTTTCTCCGCTACGAAGATCTCGGCCTGTCGCTTGATATTAGCCGGATGCATTACAGCGAATCCTTTTTCGCCGGGATGGCGGGCAAGGCGGAGCAGGCTCTGGCAGACATGCGCCAGTTGGAAGCGGGGGCGATCGCCAATCCGGACGAACAACGGATGGTGGGCCATTATTGGCTGCGGAATCCTTCCCTGGCTCCTGCGGCAAAGATCCGGGACCAGATTTTAACTGATATCGCCGACAGCAAGGCATTTGCGGAGGATGTGCATTCCGGCAAAATCCTGACTGAAAGGGGCGGAAAATTTACGGGAGTGCTGGTTATTGGAATTGGCGGATCGGCCCTGGGACCGCAATTGGTTTCCGATGCGCTGGCTGCGACGGATGCCCCGATGTCCCTGCAATTTCTGGATAATACCGATCCCGATGGCATGCAGCGGGTGCTGGCCGGGATCGGGGACAGGCTTGGCTCCACCCTGGCCGTGGTGATCTCCAAGAGTGGGGGCACGGCGGAAACCCGCAATGGAATGCAGACGGCGAAGGCGGCCTATGAAGCGGCCGGGCTTACTTTTGCCAGGCATGCGGTGGCAGTCACCGGAACCGGCAGCAGGATGGACCAATATGCGATTGGCGAAGGTTTCATCAAACGCTTCCCGATGCAGGATTGGGTCGGCGGACGGACCTCGGTGATGCACATTGTGGGTTTGGTGCCGGCGACCCTGCAAGGGGTGGATATCGATGCCTTTTTGGGTGGCGCAGCCGCCGTGGATGAAAAGACGCGCCATCTGCCCATGAAGCAGAACATCTCCCTCCTGATTGCTTTGATGTGGTATTCTGCCGGAGGAGGGAAGGGCAGCAAGGATATGGTTATTCTTCCCTACAAGGACCGGCTGGTGCTGATGAGCCGGTATCTCCAGCAGCTCGTAATGGAGTCCTTGGGCAAGGAGCGGGATTTGAATGGCGATGTGGTTCATCAGGGCATCGCGGTCTACGGGAATAAGGGATCCACGGATCAGCATGCCTATGTGCAGCAGCTCCGGGATGGGGTGAATAACTTCTTTGCCACTTTCATTGAGGTCCGCCAGGCCCAGGACGGGACGGGGCTGGAGGTGGAGCCTGGCGTTACCAGTGGGGACTATCTCCAGGGCTTCCTGCGGGGGACGCGCCGGGCTTTGTATGAGGGAGGGAGGGAGAGTATTACGATCAGTATTCCAGAGGTGAACGCATTCACGCTGGGGATGCTGATCGGGGTCTTCGAACGTGCGGTGGGTTTTTACGCCAGTCTCGTGAATATCAATGCCTATCATCAACCCGGCGTCGAGGCTGGCAAAAAGGCGGCGGGTGATTTCCTGAAATTGCTTGGCGCGGTGGCGTCCGCTTTGCCGGCGGGTGGCTCCAGTTCGGCTGAGGTGCTGGCGGATCGCCTGGCCGCTGATCCGGAGGATGTTTGGCATTGTTTGAATCACCTCGCGGCAAATGAGGCTTCGGTTCTCCGCACGCCAGGGGCAACGCCGGCTGCGGACCTTTTTGCCAGGGCCTGACGGATTCAACATCCAAGCCCGCACCCCATGGGCGCATGGCGCATATCTATCTATTATATATCTAACGTAAAAATTCAAAAGGCGAAGCCAAAAGTCAGGTGGAAGGCTCCGGCGGCTTCGCCGGGGTGGCGGTCTGGATTGTATCCGTAGTCCACGCGCAGGGGGCCGATGGGTAATTGATAGCGCATCCCCAGGCCGACGCCGTAGCGGAGGTCATCGGTGCTGAAGAGGGCGCTGTCCTGACGGCTGATGCTGCCCGCATCAATGAAGCCGGCGATCTCCAGATTGGTGATGATTTCATAGGAGAGTTCGGCGTTCATCACGGTAAGGGCGGTGCCGCCCAGCGGGGTGCTGCCACTGGCGGAGCTGGCCCCCATTTCGCGCTCGGCAAAGCTGCGCACGGTAGTGCCTCCGCCGTTGAAGAGGCGCAGGTCGATCGGGAGGTCGCCCGGCGTTCCACTGTTCCGGATGGCGGAGGCACGGGCACCGAGGGCGACCCGCCAGGCACCACCCAGGGGATGATACCATGCGGCATTGAGGTCGGTGCGGGCAAAGCCGATGTCTTCCTCCCCGCCCTGATCAAACCCGCCTTCCAGGGCAGCACCTGCCAGCCACCCGGATTTGGGGTTCAGGGGGTTGTCGCGATAGTCCAGGGTGAGGCGTCCCCCGGCGGAGAGGGTGCCGTATTGGTCCGGCCCCAGTTCTTTGGGAGTCAGGACGGCGGTGTCCATGAGGTTGAGAGTGATGGCGGAGAAGGCTTCGGCGGTGATATGCCGGTCGATCCGTCTGGTCAGGCTGCTCCGCAGGGATACGGTGCTGCGGGAATAGTCTTTGAAGGTGAAAGTCTCGAGGCCGAGGGCGAGACCGAAGGCGTTGCGGGAGCCGAAGATGGCAGGATCGCTCCATTGCAGGCTGCCATTGGCTCCGGTGCCGCGGAGTTCCGCGCGCAGGCCGAGGGAGTTTCCGGTGTCCATGAAATTGACATGGCGGGCTTCGATCCCGGCGATGGGGCCGTAAAATGTTTCGTATCCGCCGAACAGACCGAGGGTTTTTGGTTTGGCCTCGGAACCGGAAAGGTGCAGCGCCAGCGTGTCTGGACCAAGCGGCTGAGGCTCCACCTCGAGACGGCTGAAAATCCCAGTATCCATGCTGCGGCGATGCAGCAGATCGAGGGTTTCGGAATCGTAGACCTGATGGATAGCGGAGGCGAAAACGGACCCCGCGACGCGTTGGGCACCCCGGCTCAGGGGCTTGGATTGGTCGGAAATGACGGCAGCCACGCGGTAGCGCTGGCCCGGTGAAATGGTGAGGCTGGATTGAAGGATGGCTTCCGCTCCTGCCGCCTGGGGAGGACGGATGGCGGTGGTGACTTCTGCGGCAAACCACCCCTGGGCTTCCAAATCGCCCTTAATGTCCTTTCTCAGATTTTCCAGTTTGACCCCGCTCCAGGGCTGACCGGGCAAGGCGTTGATTTTTTCCTGCGAGGCTTTTGACAGGGCTGTGGCATCGCCCATCACGGTGATAGGGCCGAATCGGGAAATGGGACCTGGGGTGAGGGCGATGACGATGTCGTGGCGTAGCGTGGCAGGATCTTCGGTGAAGACGGGGGGCGCGGCCTGGGCCTCGAGATAACCATCCGCCTGGAGCTTGCGGACGACGAGGCCCAGCCCGGCTTCAAGGTCGCTTTCCACAAAGGGCAGGGCTTTGGCGAGCCGTCCTTCACGCTCCCGGGTTTGCCGCGTCAGATAGGGACGGAGCGTATCGGCGGTCCCAGGCGGGACGCCGTTGAAGGTCACGCTGCCAACGGTGCGGCGCCGGCCTTCCTGCACGGTCAGGGTGGCGGACGGGCCGGTAAGTCTCCAGTCCACGAGGGCTTTGGGATAGCCGAGTTGGAGATAGCGCTGCTGCAGAAAGAAGGCGAGATCGTCTGCAAGGGGGGCCGGGACGGTGCGGTCGCCGGAGAGCGCGAGCTGTTTTTCCAGCACCAGGCGGGCGGGGGTATTCATCTCATCGCTGACGCCCTGCAATTGCACCGTGAGGCCGCCGGATGCGACCTGCCGCGCGGGCTGCGCGTTCAGGGTCAGGAGGCCTCCCAGAATAGCAGTTAAAACAACGGCGTGGATTTTCATCGGAAGCGGATCAGGTAATGCAGCAGTCCGCGGAAGGTGCCGGTTTCCCCCACGCGGCCAATGATGCGCCAGCGGGGATTCAGTTCATAGATGGCAGAGACGCCGCGCCGGGAGGGATCACTGCCGAATACGGAAAAATCGAAGGAGAGTTTGGGGGGATCGTCATCGTCACTGCTGGTGGCGGAGTTGGGAAAAAGTTTCCGGTAGGTTTGTTTGAGAAGGACGAAGGCAGCGCGCCCGGCGGCCTCATCCCCACGGGAACTGAGATCGGAGGTGGTGACGCCGGTGGCAAGGAGGGAAGCGATTTCCCCTTCCGGCAGGGGCGGGCTGGAGGTGAGGCGGACCTTGGGATCAAGGGCACGGCCTTGCACGAAAACCTGGACGATCCGGTTGCCGGTGATGGATTCGCCGGTGATATCAATGGAAGGATCGAAGGGCTGTTCCCTGGTGAATGTCAGGGATCCATCGGTCACATTCAGCCGGCTGAAGGGCAGCTTGAGCCACATTTCCTCAAGGCGGACCTTGCCGGTCAGCTCCGGCTTGCTGCCCAGGCCGCTGAGTTTCAAATCAGCCACCGCATTGCCCCGGGCGACATTGCCCATGAGGCGGACGGGGTCGCGGGTTTTGATGGCGATGTCGAAGTTCCATTGGTCAAAGGGGGCAGGCAGGGCAGGGGCTCCCCGGGTGCCTGGCGTGGTGGGAGGCGGGGGTGGCGGGAGATCATTGGGCAGGGAAAGCGGCAGGAATTCGATCTCCTTGAAGACCCGGCCGCGCACGAAATCCACCTGACCGCGCAGACCGGCGCGGGAGACCGGGCCCCGGCAGGTGATCGCCGCATTGGCGCGGAGGGAGAGATTTTCATCGCGCAGGACGAGGATTTCGTCTGCGACTAGTTTCAAGTCGAGCAGCGGGTCCAAGGGGTTTTCCAGTCCCGCACCTCCGCTGAGCTGGAGCCGCCCGCCCGCCAGCATAACGGATACTTCATCAAGGGTGAGCCGGTGTTCATTGATCCGGAGTTTCAGGTTGAGATCCTTGACCGTGGGCAGGGAGCCGGAGGTGAATGACGCGCCGGAGGCCAGCACGCTGACTCCTCCCTGCCAGATGGGTTTGCCCAGGGTGCCGGTCACGGAAAAATCGGCGGCGGCCGTGCCATCGACCTTCCGCAACACCGGAATCCAGGAGGGCAGAAATGCCAGAGAAGAAGCCGGCAGCTTCAGTTGGGCGGTTACCGGCAACTGCTGCGCGTGACCGGGCTGTGACATCAGGGAGGCCAGGTTCAGGGGCAGGCTGGCCGTGAGGGCAAGTGGCTGCAGGGGAAGCTGGCGGGCGGTGCCATCAAGGTTAAGACGTCCCTGGTGCAGGCGGGCGGCGATCCTGGCGTTGGCGGGTTCCAGCTTGAGGCCGGGGGCGGGCTGGAGAGGGGCGACCTGGGTGGCCTCAGCGGTGAGGGTTCCTTCCAGTCTTTGCAGGGTGCCTTCAAAGTCCGCTTCTACCTTCAGGATTCCTTTGACGGGGAAAGTTCTGCCCAGAGCGGTGGCTAGCTCCGCCGCATCCACGTCTTCCATTTTCAGATGCAGGGAGAGGGGGGAGTCCGGTGGAATGGTGCCCTCATGGAAGGGAATCCTCGCAGATAAATCGAGCAGTTGCTGGTCCTTGGCAAAGGCGGTCAGGCGGGGCACTTCGAGGTGCCATCCGTTGTAAGTGGCGCTGGCTTCGGCACGCCACGGGCCGGCGGCGGCTTTTAGTTTTCCGATGCGGGCCTCCCCTCCATTTTGGTGCAGATCCATGGAGAGGGAGAGGGCTTCCGGCAGGCCCTCCATGCGGAAATCGTTCACGGTGGCCGATCCGTTGCTCAGCATCTGCATTGGGTGCAGGCAGCCGGTGCCCTGCCAGTCGAGTTCAGCCTTTCCGCTATGAAGCGCCGGACCGCCGGATTGGGCGCTCCAGGCGGATAACCGGGCGATATCGGGAATCCTGACTGAAACCCTGCCGGTGAGCGCCAGGGTGGGATCTGCCAGATTCAGCGTGCCTGCGGCGTCGACGCGGTTTTCCGCGTCCAGTCGCAGCAACAGGTTTTGCAGGTCGATGGATCCCTGCCGGGCCTCCGCCATGAGGGTTAGCTTTTGGAGGGAGGCCTGTTGCACCTTCACTCCTTCAGCATCCACCATGGCGTTGCCATTGAGCGATGTCCAATCGCCAGCCTGCCATCCGGTGAGGGATCCGGTGGCGCTGCCGGAGGATTTCACGCGGCCCGCGCCGGGCCAGGGCAGTCCTGCGCGGGCTTCGGCAGGCACAGTGCTCAGGTCCCGGGCATCGGCCTGCCAATGGAGTTCCAATGGGCGGGCTCCCTGCAGTTCGAGCTTTCCGGAGGCGCTGAAGGTGTTTTGGGCATTCAAGGTGATTTGTGCCGCGTCCAGAAAAACCACGTCATCAACAAGGCGGGCTTTGGTGGCGACCTGTTCGACAGGGATGCCTTGGATCTTCATCGCGCTGCCGCTCAGTTGGGCGGAGAGCTTGATTAACTTCTGGCCCCCAAACGCCACGCTCCCCTCTGCGGCCATTTTGCCGGTAATGTCCAGGCCGGCGGGCAGCGCTTCGGACACCTGGGGGGAGGAAAGGGTGAAATCCAGCGTCCCGGTGAGCTTGGCAATATCAGCCCAGGACTCCGGCAGGGTGGAGCCGCCGCTGGCCTTTAGCAGGGTGGTGCCCAGGGCGGCACTGAGTTGGGTCAGGGTGGCTTTGCCCCGGCTCATGGTGGCCTCCAGTGAGATGGGAGTGATGCCGGTGCCGTCGATGGAAAAGCCGGCGTCCCCCAGAGATAGCTTCGCCTCCATCCGGTCGGGCTTCAGGATGGGGCCTTTGGCTGTCAGGGCCAGCGTGCCTCCCTGCCATGCGGTGCTGCCCGAAGGAATTCCCCAAAAGGCCAGGGTTTCATTACTAACGTTGGCGGCCTGCAGGTTCAGATCTGCGGTGGTGGAGGTGAACCATGCGCCGGAAGCGGCGCTCAAGGCGATCTGCGCGGGCCCCTGGTGCGCTTTGATCTCCATGGCGGCTTCATCGTTGGCGAGCCTGGATAAATCGAGCACGAGGTTTTCGATCATCAGGCCAGGGGCAAGGGTCAGATTGGAGAAAGTGATTTCCTGGGGTTTGAGGCCGGTGAGGCCGCTGACGTTTTCGAGGCGCGGCGTGCCAGGCAGTTCCAGCAGGGCGGCACTGAGGGATCCGCGGGCGGAGGGGTCGAGCACCAGGGAAAAATCCCGGATGAGGACTTGTTCGTGGGGCAACTGCAGGCGGACCGTCAGGTGCTCAATCCGGATTTCCGGCAGGGCCACGGACGGGAGTTGGGGCTTGGTCCGGAGTTTGGAGGACTTCGGTTCCAGGCCGGGCGGGCGTGGTTTACTCAAGTCCAGATTCAGCTCCAGATTCTGCACCACGAGGCGCTTCAATACTTTGCCATGACCGCCGCCGCGCAGTTCCCAGAGATCATATTCCAGGGCAGCGTGGCGCAGGGTGACGGATTGCAGCTCGGAGCGGTCGTTTCCGGTGAGTTGCAGATCATCAATATTGAGACCGCCGAGCAGGCTGCCGGAGGTTTTCCATGTGCCGGTGATGCCGGCTTTGGCTAGTCCGCTGGTGCCAAAATGCCGGATGGCCCAATGCCCGAGGGGGCGGTGAAAGAGGACCAGTCCCAGCACCACCCCCAATCCGGCCAAAAAGGCACGCCTCAGCCAGCGCCGGCGTTTCTGCGGCACTGGAGCAGCCGGAGGGGGGGACGCAGCAGACATTTGAAGGGCAGCGTCAAGCCTATTCCCCAAAAGTTCAAACGGCATGGCACCCTTCTTCCGGTGCGCGGTGCAGCGGGCCATGGGGACTTGCAGACGGGTGGAAAACCCTGTGGCAGGTTGGCCTGGACTGTGAAAGGATTCCCCGTCCGCCCATTGTTTTCCTTTTACTGCCATGTCCGAACCCGAAGCTACTCCCGTCTCCCCTGTCACTTCCCCCGTCCCGGCCGCCAACGCTGATCCGCAGTTGGTCATCCCCAAGACGGGGGACCACGAGCCGCACTCCATGACAATCCGCGTCTGGCCGAATATTCCGATGCTGTATCCCATGGCGGCGGCTGCTTTACTCTGCGGTATTTTCAGCCTGATGTTTGGCTTGAATAGCGAGCTGAAGCGCATTTCCACGCCTCCGGCAGCCGTGACGTCGGCCGCGCAGGATGGCAGTGTCAGTTCCATTACGCCCACCGAGACCCCGGTGAAGTTCGCGGAAATTTCGCAGCGCCTGAAAGTTGAGCAGGTGATCGCCCTGGTCTTCCTGGCCGCTTTTGCCTACACCATGGTTGTGATCTGCACGGATATCATCCTGACCTGGGCTTTGCTGGGGATAGCCGCCGCCGTGATCCTGGGGATGGGGCTCTTCATCCTGAATATTTATTACCAATTTCTCAACGGCTTATTCGATTTCCTCGGAGGCTTCATCCCCATTGCCAACGCGCACTTCTATTTTGCGATCTGCGTGGTTTGGGTGCTGCTGATGATCGCGGCCATCATTTACGCCCGCTTCCACTACGTCAGGATTGAATCCAACGAAGTAATCGTAGTGGGCGGCGTGCTGGACAAGCGCCGGCGTTTTTCCACCATGCGCATGACCTACACCAAGGAGGTGTTTGACGTCTTTGAATACTACCTTCCCTTCGTGCGTTCCGGCCGCCTCATCCTCCGTTTCACCGGCGAGTCGGAGCCAATCGTGATTGATCACGTCATGCAACTTGATGCGGTGGTGAAGCGGTTGGACCATGTGACGGCGACCATGCAGGTGTCTGCGGAGGCACATCAAGGCTGAAAACCGGCCACCCGTGGAAGACCGGCGGCTGGATGCTGTCGATCCGGGGGATGTCCTGGAATGGGTTCAGGCGATGATTTCCATGATTCCCGAACCGGGCATCCGCTGGGCCCGCATTTTCTCAGGCCTTCCGGCACATGCGCGCCAGCACATTGGCAGTGATTCTCCGGGCCCGGGCATCAGGCCCCTTCGGAGGAAGGGCTGCACCAGGGCGCATATAGCCGGGCGGGGCAGACAGCCCATCCGCCCACCAGCAGGTGCCCGCATTGAAGACGAAATTGCCCTTCGGTCCAGGATAGAGCGTGGCGGTAAAAACACCACCGTTAGGCTGGCCGGGAGCGCCGTAGGTCGGGGCGGTGGCAATGATTTCCAATCCCTCAATCTTCGCTGGATCGCCATGCCATTCCCAGCCCACCAGGCCTGGGATGCCTTCGCCTTTTTTCAGGCCCGTGCCTTCGAAAATCCAATGATCCGGCAAGGCACAGACCCAGTCCGCGCTGCCCGTCACCGGCCCGGTGCTGTGCGCACCGATCAACTCATTCGCATAGGGGCGTTCGTGGGGCAGCGAGGACATCGCCACAAATTCCTGGGTGCCGCCCGGGGGGCCAAACACCCCGGTGCGCTCAAAGGCCCGTCGCTCCTCATGCCACGCGATCCTGCCACACACCGCATTCCCGCAAAAGAAGCCGGCATTCACCCCGGCGGCGACCGCTGCCTTCACATGATCATACATCTCCCGGGTCCAGTATTCATCATGCCCTACCGACAGGAACCCCTTCCCCCGGAGCAGCCCGGCTGGATCGCGATGGGTGTCCGTGTTGGAGATATAAGTCACATCATAACCCTGTTCCTCCATCCAGAAAACGAAGGGGAATTCCCACAGCATAAAATCCCCGGAGCCAGCCGACAGCGGCTGATCCAGGATCTGGCAGTATTTTCCGTAAGGCCGGTTGAAGCTGACTTCGACATTGCCACCCCAATACCATTCATTTTTCCCGTCATCGTAAAGCGAGTCCTGACGGGGCCAGCGGTTATAGGCCTGCCAGGTGTGGTCACTGCACTGGAAAATGAAGTCTGCCTTCCGCTGGTCCCTGACGATGAAAATCACATAACTCTGGATGCCCTCCTTTTCGGCAGTGAGCTTGCCCAAATAGACGCCACTCACCGCATCTGCGGGCACCGTCCATTCTGCGGAAACGGTCCATTGGCAATTCCGCAGCCGCTTTTCACCCACTGGCGGATCCTCCTGGGTGCGGCCTTCAAAGGGCCCCAGCCTGGCCATCAGGCGGCCCCCCTCCCCGCCATACCAGCCCAGCCGGTAGATCTCCAGGGTGAAGCGCGAGACGGGATTCGTGCTGACATGAAAGCGGATCGTCCCGCCGGCTTCGATGCTGGCATGCGAGCAGTAGCCCTCCACCCAGGGGCAGCGGTAGCGGGAGGCAGGGTCAATCCTGGGTTTTGTCAGTAACCAGTCTTTCGTGCCCGGTTTGGCATTCTCCGCCGCGATGACGCCGGTGGGTGCCTTGGATGATTCCTCCGCATGTCCCAGGCCGGCGGAAATGGCCATGCCGGGAACGAGGGAGAGAATCTGGCGGCGGGTGGGTTTGTCAGGGTTCATGGTTCTGTCAAAAAGGCAGGGGGCGGAGTTGATCCCTGACCGGTGGCTGAAGGCCGCCGATCCAGGGGGCTTGGCGTAGGTTCAGGCGATGATCTCATGGATCGGCCTGCCAAAGTCGATCTCCAGACGCTGGCGGCCGGGAATGGTGAGTTTTTCAGGATCGAGCCCCAGCTGATGGAGCACGGTGGCATGAAGGTCGGTGACGTAGTGGCGGTTTTCCACGGCGTGGAAACCGAGTTCGTCCGTGGCTCCGTGGGCCATGCCGCCGCGGATGCCACCACCGGCCAGCCACACCGAAAATCCGTAAGGATGATGATCCCGCCCATCCGCATCCTGCGCTCCGGGCGTGCGCCCGAACTCCGACCCCCAGACGACCAGCGTTTCATCAAGGAGGCCGCGTTGCTTGAGGTCCTTGAGCAGGCCGGCGATAGGCAGATCCACTTGGCCGCACAGCCGGCTGTGCCCGGCACGCAGGCCGCCATGGGCATCCCACTCGCCTGCGCCGCCATTGCTGCCGTGGAAAATTTGGATGAACCTGACCCCCCGCTCCACCAGCCGGCGGGCGGCCAGGCATTGCTCGCCAAAGGACTTCGTCACGGCCTGGTCAATACCATAGAGACGCTGCGTGGCCCCGGATTCCTGACTGAAGGCCATGACTTCCGGCACCGCCATCTGCATGCGGAACGCCAGTTCATAGGACTTGATGCGCGCGGCGAGGGCGGCGTCCTGCGGATATTCGACAGCAGACAATCGGTTCAGCCGGTCCATCAGCGCGAATTGCGCCTGTTGTTCCCTGGTGTAGACATCAGCGCCCGGTCCCGCATAGGGCAGCGGTTTTTTCGGATCAATGGCCAGCTGCACCCCCTGGTGTGCCGGGCCCAGATAGTTCGCCCCATGGGCACCCACCCCGCCGCAGCAATCCGCGAGGGGCGTTCCCATCACTACAAACTGCGGCAGATTTTCATTCAGCGCCCCCAGACCATAGTGCACCCACGATCCAAGGGTAGGAAACTGTCCATCCAGGACATGCCTGCCGGTATGGAACTGAAGCTGGGCCCCGTGGTTGTTATCCGTGGTCCACATGGAGCGCACCACGGCGATGTCATCAATGCATTCCCCCACGTTAGGCCACCAATCGCTGACTTCCACCCCACTGCGGCCCCGTGGCCGGTAGCCCACCTGCAGGGGAAGGATTTTCGGCTGCACCTTGTGCAGGCCCTTGATCAGTTCGCGGAGGTTGCGGTTGAGGTAAGGGGAATCCAGGGTGGCTTTGTAGGGCGATTCGGCGATGGTCTTCCCGGCATAGCGGTTCAGCTCGGGTTTGGGGTCAAAGCTTTCCATGTGGCTGGTGCCTCCTACCATGAAAAGCCAGATCACACTGCGGGCCTTTGGGGCGATCTGCGGCAGATGGGGAATCATCCCCGCCGGACCCGGCAGGTCAGCCCCATCCGCCCGGGAGATGCCGTCCCGCGCCAGCAGTGAGCCCAGCACCATGCCGGTCATGCCCATGCCGCAATCTGACAGGAATGACCTCCGGGTCCCAGGAATCTGCCAGCGTGGGTGGGGAAAGTTTTTCATGGCTAGCGGATGGAGATAAAGTCGTTGTGGTTGAAGAGCACCAGCACCAGGTTCTCCCCCGCACGGGCCCGGGGCTGCGTGGCCGGGAGCGTTGCCGCTATTTCGCCCGTCGCCGCTGGAGTCAGCCCGGCGGGATCGGCGAGGAGGGCGCTCTGGTCATTGAGGAACTGCTGGCAGGCGGCCATTTCCTCCTGCTCCGGAGGCCGGTTGAGGATGGTGCTGAAGCAAAGCCGGATGAAGGAGCTGCCGTCTGCATCTTCCCCGGAGGCCTTCATCAGGGCCGCCGCCAGCCGCCGGGATTGGTTTTTGACCAAGGGACTGTTCGCCATGGCGAGGGCCTGCTGCGGCACGATGCTTTCGTCACGCTTATAACATTCAGTGACGCCAGGGCCATCAAAAGTCCGCGTGAATTCCATGAGCTTCTCCTTGGCATGCCGGAAATACAGGCTGCGGCGCAGCACGGTCTCGCCCGTGGCCTGATCCAGCTCGGGTCCACCCATGCTCCAGTCCATGCCGCCTCCTACGTAAATCACGCTGTCCCTCACCACCTCGGACTCGGCGCGGCGCACGTTCATCCGCCAAAAGTAGATATTGTCAGGATCCAGTGCGGTGTTGGCCGCCATCCGGTCCCCGCCGGAGGATTGCATGCGGTAGGCCGAGGAGGTCACCATCAGCCGGTGCATGGCTTTCAGGCTCCAGCGCTGCTTCACAAATTCGGCGGCCAGCCAGTCCAGCAGTTCCGGGTTTGATGGGGCCCTGCCACCTTTGCCAAAATCAAAAACCGTGGACACCAGAGGAGTGCCAAAATGCCTCAACCACACATGGTTCATGGCAACGCGGGCCGTCAATGGATTCTCCGGGCTGGTGATCCACTGGGCCAGCGCCAGACGACGGCCGGTGGAAGTCTGCGGATAGACCGTGCCCAGCGGGGTGTAGGCGGAAGTCTCTTCCAGCACCGCTTTTTGGGCCATGGCGAGAGCTTCGCGTGCCGTGCTTTGTTTTTTTTCCGCATCGATCAGGCTTTCCCTGGCCTTGGCGTCCTCCGGCTTGGCCTGGGCCCGCAGGGTGAGTGTGGCTGCATCCGCTGCGGCGAGGGTGCATTCCGCCGCCAGGCGTTTGGCTTGCCGCTCCGCCACGGACGCCGCGCGTGCCGCTGCCGCCGGATCGCCGGGAATGAGGCCATATTTCTGGCGCTCGGCCAGAATGCGCTCCTGAAGTGCCAGCAGCTCAGCCCGGGCCAGCGCGGCCTGCCGGCCCGCAAGATCCGCCGCCGTGCGCAGGGCTTCGAAATTGTCAGGCGGCGGAAGCGCCAGGGCAGCTGCCCATGCGGCGGCTGCTTTATGCTCCGACTCCCTGGCACCGGACTCGGCTTTGTCCAGGACTTCCCTGACCGCTGCTGCGCTTAAGGCAGGATAGTAACTGTCCAGGGGCAGAGGCACTGCCGTGATGTCAGGAACATGCGGAGCCAGGAAAGCCGGGGCTCCTGGCAGCATGGGCTGGGAGGTCTCGGGCTGCGCTTCATTGCCGCGGGTGAATAGGTAGGTGGGCTCCGCTGGACGGGCATCGAAGACACGCACCAGATTTTTTGCGGCGGCATCACCCTGATAGCTGATAACAGTGGCCCGGATATCGTGGGGTTCGAAAAAGGCCCGCATCCGGTAAAAGTCGGCCTGCGGGACCGGATCGTATTTGTGGTCGTGGCACTTGGCACAGTTCAGGGTCAGCCCGAGGAAGGCTTTCCCGGTATGCTCCACCGTATTTTCCAGCCAGACATTGCGGCTGTAGAGAAACCAGTTCCTGACCAGAAACCCGGTAGCCCGCAGCGCCCCGGAATCCTGCGGCGCGATTTCATCCGCCGCCAGCATTTCCAGAATCATCCGGTCGTAGGGCTTGTCCGCGTTGCTGGATTCGATGATCCAGTCGCGCCAGCGCCAAATGTCAGGATGACTTTCCCTCACCTCCTTATTGTGCCCTGCCCAATCGCTGTAGCGCCAGACATCCATCCAATGCCGGCCCCAGCGTTCCCCATAGCGTGGGCTGGCGAGGAGTTGCCCGACCACCTGAAGATAGTGCTCCTCCGTGGGTTGGGCGGTGAATTCCGCCAATTCCGCCGGGGTGGGGGGCACGCCCACCAGATCCAGATAGAGCCGGCGCAGCAGCACGTGGGGCGGAGCCGTCTCCAGCGGGGTTAGTCCATGCTTGTCGTGCTGACTGGAAAGAAAGGCGTCGATAGGGTTCCGCACCCAGCCTGGGTTGGAGGGTGCAGGCACTGGCGGCGGCACGACCGGCTGGAAGGCCCAATGGGAGGTTGCACTGCCCGGAGCGGCCTTGGGCAGCCCTTCGGTCGCAACAACAGCGGTTCCGGCCAGGGCAAAAGACAACATCCAGCCGCCCAGCCGGCACAGCTTCCCCCATGAGCCTGGCGGGGCACCGGCGGAAGAGTGATTGGATAGGGGCTGGTGCATGTTCGTCCATGGAAGGAATCCCCTCCCGCCTCGCGGCGATGATGGAAACGAAAACCGGGAATGCTTGCTTTCAGTGGATGACTCCAGGCTTTGGTGCCTGGGAAAGGGCAGGATCCTGACAGCACACCTTCTCCGGCACCGCAAAAAAGTGACAGAAGGCCGGAAATTCCCAACGTTTCATGGACTATGGCCCACCCGGGATTTTCCGCTGCCGCCCCGCTTAATCCGTCACTGGATTCCTTTCCAGGCAAATCCCCCCCGTCCGCCGCTGGTTTATTGAATCCTCAAAGTGCCCAACCCCTTTCAACCCTATCATCCCATGACTTTTTTTTCCAAATTCATCTGCGCCTCCCTGCTGGTGCTTTCCCAACTGATGATCTGCGGGGCAGAGCCTATCACTCTGCACACCCGTTCCCGTGCGCTGCCTGAAGGAGGGGCCGGGACCGGTGCTCCGGTAATCAGCCAGAAGGAGGTGCAGTGGGATCCTGCCCGCACAGCAGTGGTGGTCTGTGACATGTGGGACAAGCACCATTGCCCGGATGCCACCGAGCGGGTGGGCGAGATGGCTCCGCGCATGAATGAGGTGCTCAAAGCCGCCCGAAGCAAAGGCATGCTAATCATTCATTGTCCCAGCGATACCATGGATTTTTACAAAGACCATCCGGGCCGCAGGCCCGCCCAGGCAGCGCCGAAGGTCCAGACCACGATTCCTTTGCAAAACTGGTGCGCGCTCGATGGGGTGAAGGAGCCCGCCCTGCCCATTGATGATTCCGATGGCGGATGTGACGGCTGCCCTGCCTGTCCTGGCTACGGGGCATGGAAGCGGCAACATCCTGCCTTGGAAATCATGGAGGGCGATGCCATCACGGATTCCGCCGAGGCCTACTACCTGATGCGCCAGCGCGGTATCACCAATGTCATTGTGATGGGCGTGCATATCAACATGTGCGTGCTGGGCCGCCCTTTCGCGATCCGCCAACTGGTGGCGCAGGGGCAGCAGGTTCTTCTCATGCGGGACCTCACCGATTCCATGTATAATCACCGGATGCGGCCCTGGGTATCCCATTTTCGCGGCACAGAACTGGTAGTGGAGCACATCGAGCAATATTGCTGCCCCAGTATCACCAGCACGGATTTCCTGGGTGGCGCTCCTTTTCAATTCCAGGAGGATGTTAAAAAAAGGATCGTCATGGTGATCGGTGAAAACGAATATCACACTTGGGAGACCCTTCCGGAATTCGCCCAAAAAGCATTGGAGTGGCGCGGCTACGAGGTGGCCTACGTGCAGGCCTCACCAAAGGATGGTGATCCCGATTTCAAAAACATCGAAGCCCTGCGCGGGGCCGACCTGGTGGTGATCAGTGCCCGCCGGCGCTCGTCTCCCAAGGTCATGATGGACCTGCTCCGCGCCCATGTGGCCGCTGGCAAACCAGTGGTGGGCCTCCGCACCGCCAGTCACGCTTTTGCTGCGCAACCCGCCGGGGATGGTTACGCCGTATGGAATAACTTCGACACCGAAGTGCTGGGCGGCCACTACGAAGGCCATTACAACAACAAGCCCCCGGGGGATCCCGCCAGCGTCATTGGGACCGTCGCAGCGAATGCCTCCCATCTGGTGCTCACCGGCGTGCCCGCCACGCCCTTTACGGTGACTTCACATCTTTACAAAAACCGCAATCTCATCCCCGGAACGGTCACTCTGCTCCAGGGCCAGGTCAGCGGCCAGGACACCATGGAACCCGTGGCCTGGGTCAACAACACCCAGGACCGGCGCGTGTTTTACACGTCGTTAGGAAATTCCGGTGATTTTCAGCTTCCTGCCTTCCGCCGCCTCCTGCTGAATGGCATCCTGTGGTGCCTGCATGATCCGCTGCCCCCCGCCAATGCCGGAACCGGCTTCCCTGCCAAATAACGACGCCTCAACCGTCCGGCTGAACCACGATGTTCATGTCTGGCCATGATCACCGCTACCTCGTCTGCTAAATCGAGGCCCTGGTGCTTGGCGCTACGACCGCGGTAGCCGAAGCCCCAACACCCTTTTCGCTCGCGGATGGCGACCGGGTAGTATTGCCAGTCGACACGCTCATCGAGCGGGAGGGCCGTCACGGTTTCATCGAAGAGCGGATGGCTGCGGCCTGGCCGGAAGCACGCGTTAGCTTCCGGAACCTCGGTTGGAGCGGTGACAACCCCTGATGGCATTTCGCGGGGCTGGATGGAAGGAGACCAGGACCGCTTCGAAGAACGCCGGGACAGGATATTGAAGTGATTATCGATTATCGAAGACGAGGACACCGTCACCTTGGGCCGCATCTCCCGTCGGCTGAATCAGGGCCTGATTGACCATCCGTTCGCCTGTCCGCATCGGTTGAGGCACCCCTGCTGCCGCGAAAACACGAGCCGCTAAAAATCACAAACACTGGCTCAAATTAGCTCAGGCGCAATCAATCTCACTCGTTCGTTAGTTGCCTTATAACGCTCGATCACACCTCGACGCTCCATCTTTGCCAGGTTTCGTTTCACCCGCTTTTCAAACTCTGCGCGGGGCCCACTTCGTGTTCGAATTCCGAGGTGCTTTAAAAGCCGTGTGGGTAGGGATTCCAATGTGCAAGTCTGATTGGGGCAGCTTTGCAATACGATTTGCACAACACGTTGGATCTCGGAGTCGTCGACGTCATCCGCCCTTCGAGGTGCCTGCGTATCGTTTTGGACAGCTCCCTCAGTATTCGTTATGGGGGTTGCTGGTTCAACAACCTCACTATCAGCCTCCGTCTCGGGTTCGAGGTCTTGTTCGCATGCCTGTTCAGTTGGCTCCGGCTCATGCCCCCAGACCTCACGATACTCCACCATGTCGGTAAGGTCGCCATCAAGGCCGCCTATGGGATCAATGCCATGCCCGTTTAATTCTGTGAAAAGGCTATGCATGCACAACTCAGGATCGCGGAGAAAGCTGGATCCCCAACATCTCCAGAACGTCCAGCCCGCCCTTTCAAGAGTCCGCTGGCGTTGGAGATCTTCCATCCAGACTTCTGGTCCGTGATACTGATCTCCATCGCATTCGACAGCCAGGCGCCGCCCTGCAGTGCCCTCTACGACCAAATCAATACGGAATCCTCCGGCTGCAACCTGCGGCAGGACGCGATAACCTGCTGCGTTCAACCGATCAAACATCGCCCGCTCAAAATCCGACTCGCAACGGTCACGCCCTTTCTTCTCGGTATCACGACGCAAGGGATTTTGGAAATGGTTCAACAACTGGGCGCGAAGGTCGTTTTCTTTGAGTTCTTCTCGTTTAAAGCTCCGGAAAAGATAGAGTCTATCTCTTGCCCGCGAGACGGCAACGTTGAATCGTTGCTCATACATTTCTCCGCTGAGCGCCCGGACGCCTTCGGCGTCTGCCACCATCGAAATGAAAATAATGTCGGCCTCGCGTCCCTGAAACGTCATGGCATCCCCACAACGAATTTTGTGCTTTAGAATCGTTTCCTCGCCAACTTGGGAAATCAACATCTCGAAGACGAGCTTTGCCTGATCTCCTCCCAGCAAGGAGACCACGCCCATTGTTCGCTTGGCAAAACGGATATCTCCGGCCAGTATTTTGATCTCGTTGATGATCGCTTGAGCTTCGGCCCGGTTAATTTTGGCTCTGCCTTCCCTTGCTCCGTCCTTCACAAATACATCCACCAGAGGTGGAGTGATGCGCTCTGCTGCTGTAGGAACGCGGAGACACTTTATTTCGCCGTTATAGCAAAGCCGGTTTGAAAACTCGATGATCGGCTCGACACATCGAAAATGCTCGCGAAGCCTCACAAGATCAGAGGCGAACATGACGCAGGCCAAGTCATAGACAGACTTATCCGGGCTGAGGACATCTCCGAAGGGAAGGGTTCGGAGGAAACGAGTATGAAGCTGGCTGATGTCAGCTTCCTTGATTCCAACTGCCGATGGGCTGACTTGCTTGTTGTCGCCCACCACGAGCAGTTTCTTTGCCCTTAACATGGCTGGCAAGGCCCACAAATCACTTTGGGATGCCTCATCTACGATCACCAAATCAAACAGAGCTAATTCAGATGGCAAGCTTTCCGAAACCCGCCAGTGCGGCATGATCCAACAGCGAATAGCCTGATTGGCACGCAGCATGGCCTTGCGAGCGTCTCTACGAAACCGCACGGCGCGGACTCCAGTCCCTGCGCCGATGCCCCGAATCGCAGCCATGTATTGCTGTAGTGAGGCCATCAGGCCGCGATCCTTGTCCAGCGTTTCCTTGAGTCGAAGCCACGTTAGCCGCTCGACAATATCCGTGTAGGCATTGCTAAGATCATTTTGAAGAACGATCCGCTGCTTCGCTAATTCGTGCATCTGGGTGCGCCCGTCGATTTCGAGGAGGTGCCCAAACTGCCGCTTCCACTTCCAAGCAGAGGCCCAATCCTGGCGCAGAACGCCATCACCAGACTCGGAGATTGCCACTGTGCGAAGCTGTTGCGCCCAAGTCGGAGCCCCATTCTGACCGATGACTGAGCAGACTTGGTGGATTGTTTCGAAGGCTGGTTGTAAAAGCCGTAAACGCTCAAAGGAATCACCAATCTCCGTCCATTCTCGCTCGATCGCGTGACTATCGATTTCAAACTTTCCAAGCTGGGCCTCAAGAAACCCTGAAGCTTTCACAAAAGTGGGTAGGCTAGACTTGCGAAAGGTCTCGGCCAGTCGGGAAACTTGAAGTTTGGACGTTTCCAGACGCTTCCGACGCACCCGTAAATCAATGGCTGAGGCCAATTTCTCCATCCGATCAGGGTCATCGACCACGCCGTCAGCCCGCACATCTGAGAACACGGCTTCGACATCCTTTGTCAAATTGGGCGCTATTTCGCTCACCCATTTTTCCGCCATGGCTATCTGTTCAAGGATCTCCTCTGACGCGCGTAATGCTTCTGCGGCAGGCCTAGGCAGCAAAGGCGAAGGGCAGTCCGCAGCGAGCGCGTTCCATCCCAATACGCAAACTCCAGTCTGGCGTCGGACAGCGATATGGCTCTCGATCCATTTCCAATCCTCTGGCGCTTTGGGTGCTTGACCATTGAGGCGGATTTGCTGCAAACGTTGCTTCGCTTCCCTTTTGCCTAAAGACAACATTCCGAAAGGACTTTTACCGGCTGCTGCATTTTGCACTGCAGCGAACAAGTCCTCATCAGTGTCCCATTCATCCAACCACTCAATAGCGACGCCTATAAACTGGCGTCGGGTAGCTAGCAGAGCTTCGATCTCATCTTTTTTCTGGAGCACTACCATGAAAGCTGGCTTAGAAGCGTTTCGAGCCTCAAAACCAGCACGCAGCCAGTCCAACCACTTATTGGAAAGACTGCGCCTGATGTTGGCTGCTTCGCGAAGAAGCTTGGCTACTCTCTCAGCGTTGTCGAGGAGCTTACCAAGACTCTGGGGATCAGTTAAATCGTCTCGCGTAGGGGCTTTCAGCCGCTCAGTTGATTGCTCGTCAAGAGTGTCACTCAGCGTGTGAAACTCAATGAGCTGTCGATGTAATTCGCCAATCTCAGTGGCGGAGGGCACCATCCCGGCAGCAGGCAACTGAGTATTGAGGTAGATGAGATTTTCACCCACATTGAGGCGTGCTTGCCTTAGGGCCGCAACGTTTTCCGTTGAGAATTCGGCATCATGCTCTGGGCGGCTATCCAAGGCATCAGGAAACCATTCGTAACTTGCCGCTTGTTCCACGACAACGCGGGCCATTTCAGCGGGCTTCATCCCTCCCAGAGAGCCCGGAGCAGGGTCGATATTCTTTTTGGCCCACGCCGCCAACTGTCGATCAATGTCATTGATCTTCTGATGGATTTGATCGATGCGGAGTTGGTTCCTTGAAATTTCCTTGCTCAGCTCTGCCGGATTGAGGGTGGTGATTTCAGTGCAGATCTTGGCAACGCTTTGCTCAAGCTGCTTCAGTCCGTCCCGCTCGCTAGTGAGCAGACTCACTGTTAAATCGCGGATTGGCGGTGGCAGTTGATCACGTAGCACAGCTAGAGCCGACTCCCCCTTGGAAGTCACGAGCACCCGCTTCCCTTCAGCCAGATAGTGACTGATCACGTTGGCGATGGTGTGGGTCTTGCCGGTGCCGGGAGGGCCTTGAACGACAACTCCACTGGAGTTCTCCAGCCTGTCAATGATCTGAATCTGCTCGGCATTGAAAGGCTTTGGAAAATAGAGTTCACCAGTTGATGCGGCAGAATGTGGAGCCGCCGCGTCTCCACTCCAGCCGGTAGTAAATCCTGTGGAAGAAAGTCCACGCCATTGGCGCGGTTGTCTCTGTGGTGCCTCACCTTCTGCATCCTCCACGAGGACTGTGGCTGCCCCAGCGGGGACTTCTGCTTCCTCAACCCTCACTTTTAAACGCCGCACATCATCCAGCAAGAAATTGCTTCCCTTCCGGCGTGCGAAGACAACCCAAGTGTTGGTGATTGTCAGAGCTTCAGACGCTTGAGGGAGTTTACCCGGCTCAAAACCGACTTCTCGCGGCCAATAGCGGGCGTGCCGGTCAAGTGTTCCCGCTGCTCCCGAAAGAATTTGCTCGAAGGAGGCTTCATCGAAAGGTGTAACTTGGCGATCGGGTTGCTCCAAAATGGTGCGAGCAGCCTTTTCGAAAACTGGAAGCCCGGGGTTCTCCATCGCGACATAAACATCCGTTTCCAATAGCGGCGGAAGATCGCGGGGACGTATGCGAAGCGCCATATCAGTTCCAACCGGATCAATTTCCACCAGATGGCTTATCAGGGGATAACGGACGGATGGAAGCTTGTCGGGCTTCCAAAGCGCAATTCCCACCCCCCAAACAAGTTCGAGTGCGGATTCCGCGCCTTCCGTCTCGATTGTCTGCAACAGGTTAAACAGCTTGTCGTAGATGCCGATGCTTCTACGACGAGGGGACTCGGTCTCCGCCCATTTGGCCCAAGCACCTTCCAGATAGATTAGAAAAGCGGATTCCCTCTCTGGATCATCATCAAAGTTTATGATGACTTTAGGTTCCTGCGGGTCGGGATTGGATTCCCGGCGATGAGGTTTGTGTGATGGATCGTCCGAGACAAAAGCCCAGTTCGTGAGTAGGCTCGGCAGAGCCGGGGGTTTTTGAGGTCTCAGGCGTTCTACAGCCAACCATACTTCTCCAGAAGAATCCGCAGTATTTAGGTGAAATCCCGGCAACTCCAACAGATCATTTTGCCAAATGATCAATCCCTGATGAGCGTTTACGTCATAGACTGGAGAGCGATTGAGTTTGTCCCAGTGCTCAAGGTATTCGAGCATGGAGATGAGGCGTTGTTGGTGGAGCGAAGGCATTAAGTCAAGTCTAGCGATCACACTAACTTCCACCCCATGCTGGCATTGATTTTGTCCACGATTTGGCGGCGGCGGATGGGGGTGACGGAGCCGCGTTTTCGGGTGAGGGCTGATTTATCGACGAGCCATAGGGCGTCGCAGCGGCAAAGGGTTTCCCAGTCGAGGCCGTCGGCTCCGTTGAGCCGGATTTCGGTTTCCTTGGGCGGTCGGTTGGCGCGTTGGGTGGTGCAGAAGAGGACATTCACCCAGTCGGCTTTCGCGACCCGATCAGGGTGGGAGACGATGACCGCTGGATGCGGCCCGGCTTCGCCAAAGTCGTAGGTGTAGATGTCCCACGGCTTCATACTTCGGCAGGCGTGGGGATGCGTAGTTTACGGGCGAGCTTGGCCTCATCAGCGTTTTCAGTCTTGGTGTAGAGGTGCTTGAGGCTACCAGCGGGGTAGCTTTCGCCCTCGACCTCCTGCAATTTCCGCAGGGCGGCGCGGACGACCTCAGACGCGTTGTTGTAACGGCCGGATTCGATCAATTGGCGAATGAATCCCTCCCAATGGGTGGTCAGTGCGACGTTCATAATTGACAACTATTGACATCTGGCGGCGCTTCGGTCAAGTTTGTTGCGGTGGAATGGACCAGACTTTTTCCTCGTGGCCTTCTTTCGATGCGATCCTGAAAAGAAATCGTCCCGACTTGCTGCCGCCTTTAAAATAACGTCCGCATCATGGGCAAATACCGACAAGCTGGCGTTGCGATGGTCACTGGCTGCCGGGCTACTGGCTGGGGCGGATCCATGAGCCGCAGTCGGCGGCTGGGCCGGTGCGGCCTGGGCGGGCCGGACCGGTATACACCGACCCTCATAAATCCCGGTATGACCGTCGCGCAAGGCGTGCGATTCTGCGAGATGGAAAAAACAGCGATCATCCTCGAAACCGCGGACGAGCTGAGAGCAGCCCGGCTCAAGGCAGCCGCGCATTTCTGCGGAGGAGTTTGAGGCACAGCGCCTGCAACATCGGCTCGCGAGCGAAGCTTTCGCCGAGGCTGCGGATCGCCGATGTGTCCGGGATTTCGGGCTTGGCTCTTGGGTTGATGAGGGCGTAGGGTATGGGCCATGAAGCACTGTTTCCTGTTTATGCTGGCTCTGGCCTCGCCTTTGGTGGCGCAGGAGGAGGGGTTTACTCCTTTGTTCAATGGCAGGGATTTGTCGGGCTGGGTGAATGTGAATGGTGCTCCGGAAACCTGGACGGTGCGGGAGGGGCTGTTGCATTGTGATGGGGTTCCGACGGGGGCTTTGCGGACGGAGAAGCAGTATGAAAACTTCGTTTTGGAACTGGAATGGCGGCATCTCACACCGGGGGGAAATGCGGGGGTGTTCATCTGGGCAGGTCCTTTGTCGGCGCCGGGACAACCGTTTTTGCGGGCGATCGAGGTGCAGGTGCTGGATCATGCCTATGGCAGGAGTGATTGGTTCACGACCCACGGCGATGTTTTTCCGATTCATGGTTCGAGCATGGAACCCTTCGGCCGGCATAACGGACAACGCAGCTTTCCCAGCGAGGAGCGCAGCAAGGGATCACCGGAATGGAACCATTACCGCATTACCTGTCAGGACGGCACGCTGCGTCTGGCGGTGAATGGCAAGGAAGTCAGTGGCGGGGCCAATTGCACTTGGCGCAAAGGCTATCTGGCGCTGGAGAGTGAAGGAGGAAAGGTGGATTGGCGGAATCTGCGCATCCGGGAATTGCCGGGAGCGCACGCGACGCCGGAGCAATCTGCTCCGGCATGGGATGGCAGCATCAGTCTCTATGATGGACGCACCTTGCGGGGGTGGAAGGAATCGCCCGGCAAGGAGGCCGCTGCCGGGGCTTGGAAGCCGATGGACTGGGAACTGGTGACCGCAGGGGGGGATAGCGTGCTCCATTTGGAAAGGAAGCCCGGCGACTTTCAACTGCGGTTTGATGTCAGAGCGGAACAAAAGGAGAGTGCTGAAGTGAAGGGTTTGCCGCTTTGCCTCAATGGAAGCGCCCTCCCGGGCACGGTAAGCGGCTCCTGGACGAGGTATCGGGTGACGCGGCGGGGCACCTCTGTGGAGTGTGTCAAGGAATCCCCGGCCCCTTTGGGCGGCCCCGCTGCAACGGTCCAAATCGCGGAAGGAGCGGTTGGACTTTCGCTGAAATCAACTTCAGCGGTGCGCGTGGCCAATCTTTATCTGAAGGACTGAAATTGCTTTGGGTTTTGCGCCGGGGCATGCTATGGGAAGCAGCACGATGGAAATCACCATTCTGGCTTTTGCACATGCGAGGGAAAACCTCGGTTTTTCCACCCGCACCGTGTCCTGTGATCCGGAGGAATCGCCCCGCACGCTCATGGCACGCATTGCGCCGGGGGCGGATTTGCGGCACCTTGCGGTGGCGCTGGATAGCGGGTATGTGTCGTGGGATGGTCCGCTGGGGCAGGCGCGGGAACTGGCGCTGATTCCTCCGGTGTCGGGAGGTTAGAATTTTTCAGGTTATGGAACTGGAAATTATTTTCACGATTGAACCGATCCGGACCGGACCGGTGGAATTGCCGTCGCGTGAGATCGGTTCGGTGCTGGAGTTTCAGGGTCTGGTGCGCGAGATGGAGGAAGGCAAAGCGCTGGCTGGTTTGTTCTATGAAGCGCACGGCCCGATGGCGCGCCGGGTGTTGGAGCGCCATTTTTTGGAATTGCACGCAGGGTATCCCGTGGTTGCGGTGTTATTTATTCACCGGTTGGGCTGGGTGCCGGTGGGGGAGGCTTCTCTTTTCATGCGGGTGCTGAGTTCGCACCGGGCAGAGGGCTTGGCATTTCTGGCAGAGGCGGTGATCCGGCTGAAGCAGGATGTGCCGATCTGGAAAATGGCGGCTGCTCCGGGACTGGGGAATGAGGGAGCGTCCAGCGGATAAACGGCGTTGGTATTTTTGGTGGTCCTGGCTTGCGTTCCGGCGGTGGCGGTTGATGGCTGGGGGGCTGGAACTTTCCAAAATGCCCCGCTGGTGAATCTCCCCAACCAATTAACCGTGTCCCGCCTGGTGCTGACGGTCGTCTTCGTGGCGGCTACGGCGGTGCCGTGGGCCTATGGGTTTACCACTGGGCTGGTGCTCTTCGCCATCGCCTCCCTCACGGACTGGCTGGATGGGAAGATCGCGCGGGAGCGGAATCTGGTGACGGCCTTTGGCCAATTGATGGACCCGCTGGCAGACAAGGTGCTGATGGCGGCGGCCTTTGTCACCCTGATGGGGCAGGACCTCGTGCCCCAGGTGAGGCTGATGCCGGGCTGGCTGCTCATCGCGATTTTGGCGCGGGAGTTTTTGGTGACGGGGCTGCGTCTGGTGGCGGGGGCGCGCGGGGCGGTGCTGGCAGCGGATAAGCTGGGCAAGCAGAAGACCCTCTGGCAAATCGTCACCGCTTGTTATTTGCTGCTGTATCTGGCCACCCGGGAGGCTCCGGCCGCTTTTGCCCGTCCGCTTTTTGATCATCCCGCCGCAGGGTTTTCCATCATCCATCCCCTGCTCCTGGGGCTGACCTTGGTGACCACAGTGTATTCCGGCCTGGCGTATTTTTGGAAAAACCGGCAGATCGTGCTGGATCAGATTTAGGGTAGGGCTGCTACGCCATGCTCATTTCTTCGGCCCGTTGATAATGGCCGTCCGCCATTTTGGCCAGTTGCATGTTTACATCAGTGAGGAGGCTGCTGGCACCAAAGCGGAACCAGTCCGGGTTAAGCCAGGCGGCTCCCAGGGTTTCCTTGACCATGACGAGATATTGCAGGGCTTCCTTGGCCGTGCGGATGCCGCCGGCGGGCTTCATGCCGATCATTTCGCCGGTGTCGTAGTAGTAATCGCGGATGGCTTCCAGCATGACGAGGGTCACCGGCAGGGTGGCAGCAGGGCTGACTTTGCCGGTGCTGGTTTTGATAAAATGACCTCCCGCCCGCATCGCGATTTCGCTGGCCAGCCTCACATTATCATAGGTTTTCAGCTCGCCGGTTTCCAGGATCACCTTCAGGTGGGCTTCGCCGCAGGCTTCCCGCACGGCGGCGATTTCATCAAAGACCTGGTTGTATTCCCCGGCCAGAAAAGCCCCGCGGTCGATCACCATATCAATTTCATCGGCACCTTCCCTCACGGCGAATTTCACGTCCTCCAGCTTGATCTTGAGGGGAGATTGGCCGCTGGGGAAGGCCGTGGCCACGGAGGCGACCTTCACTCCGGATCCCTCCGTGAGGGACTTGGCCACTTTGACAAAATTCGGGTAAACGCACACCGCCGCCACCCTGGAGCAGCCATAGCGGGCCTCCATCGGTGCGAGGGCTTTTTGGCAAAGATGCCGCACCTTGCCGGGAGTGTCCATGCCTTCGAGGGTGGTCAGATCCATCATGGAAACCGCCATTTTCAGCCCGGCCAGCTTTGTTTCGTTCTTGATGCTGCGCTTCCGGAAGCTATCGGCGCGCTGCTCGGCCATGACTTTATCGACGGTCGGAGCACTCAGGCCAAAGGGGGCACCATATTTTGCGGCAGGGCGGATGATCAGGTCCATCCTGCTATGGTGGCACCCTGAATGCCCTTCCGCCACTGGTTTTCCAAAGGCGGGGCGATGTTTCATGCGCCCTGCCTGGAAGCTCCACCGTGCCACTGGCCGCGCCCGATTCGGTCTTGGCAAGACGGCCATGCGGCGGTTCACTGGAGTCATGATAGAACTCGACCTCCTTACCACGCATGCCGACCGGGCGTATCCAATCCTGGCCGGACTCGTCACCCCCCGGCCCATCGCCTGGGTGACCACGCTGAATGAGGATGGAAGTGTGAATGCCGCGCCGTTTTCCTTTTTCAATGTCTTCGGGGCCGAGCCCCCGCTGGTGATTTTCGCTCCAGGGGACCGGGACGATGGCTCGCCCAAGGACACCGCCCGGAACTGCCGCCGCACCGGCGAGTTCGTGGTGAATCTGGTGGATGAAGCACTGGCGGCCGCGATGGTCCGCACCTCCGCCTCCCTGCCGTATGGCGAGAGTGAGACCCGCCGGGAGAAGCTGGCGGTCAGCCCATCCAGCACCGTGGAGCCTCCCCGCATCAAAGCCGCGCCGGCTGCCTTGGAATGCAATGTCCACTCCATCCAACAAATCGGCGAAAACCGGCTGATCCTCGGCATCGTGCACCGGGTCCATGTGAGGAAAGATTTTTCTGACGCAAAAACCCAACGGATCCGCGGCGAAAAATTCCACCCCATCGGCCGCATGTCCGTGCCGGATTGGTATTGCAAAACCAATGATCTATTTGAGATGAAGCGGCCGGATTGATCGCGGCCCCGGCAAATCCAGTCTTCCTG